>DASZEO010000294.1:0-10550 GCA_035940755.1 Allosphingosinicella sp.
GCTCCGTCCACGCTGTGGCCGAGCAGGTCTCCGCCCGCGGCACCCATAATCCGGAAGCCCTTGCTGGGATCGTCGAGCGTGGGGTTGCTCGAGTCGAAAGTCGCCAGGGTGATGCCGGAAAAGTCGTCGCTGCCGTAGATCACATAGGCGGCTCCGGCATCGCCGTCGCCGCCCGGATCGGCCTGCTGCGCGCCGACGATGAAATCGGCCAATCCGTCGCCATTGACGTCGCCCGCTCCAGCGACGCTGCGGCCGAACTGGTCGTAGCTGCTTGGGGAAGCTGCCTGTATGAGATAGCCATCGGCAGTCGAGAGGCCGGCGGCGAGGTCGATATCGTGTTCGGTTCCCTTGCCCTGGCCGAAGATCACATAGACTTCGCCCCCGTTATAGATTCCTCCAACGGTCGGGCCGTCGCCGCGAAGCGCGCCGATGACGAGGTCGTCGAAGCCATCACCATCGACATCACCGGCGAAATCGACGGAATAGCCGAGCCTGTCGCCGGCATCTGCTCCCTGGATGACGATGAAGCTGTTGCCGGGCGCTCCGCCCAGGTCGATCGTGCCGAAGCCGCTGGCCTTGCCGAAGACGACATAGACCTTGCCGGCGCCGGCGGCCGCGTTGAGCTCGCCTTCGCGTGCCGTGGCATAAGGTGCGCCGATGACGATGTCCTCAAAGCCGTCGCCGTTGAAATCACCGGTTCCGGAGACGCTGAAGCCGGCAGCGTCGCCGCTATTGTCGCCCTTGATCATGAAGCCCTGCGTCGGATCGAAGCCGCCGTTGGACGGGTTCAACTTCGCCAGGTCGAGGTTCGGCGGGCTACCATTCTTGCCGAACACGACATAGGCCGCGCCCGTATTGCCGTTCGCATAGCGCGCGCCGACGATGAAATCCCCGACGCCGTCACCGTTGACGTCGCCTGCCGCCGAGAGGCTCCAGGCGGCCTTGTCGTTGTCGTTCTCGCCGAACACGATGCCGGACGCGCCTGGCGTCGCCAGATCGATCTGCGACGGGAAATCGGGCATCGGCTGGCTCCCCCCTATGCGCTTCGACTCACGTTGAAACTTCGTGAGGCTATACCCTTCGGCCGCCACTGCCTAACGGAAAGATGGCCCCGGCGCCGGACCCATCCCGCATTGACGCGCCGTCCCCTGCTGCTAGCCACTCAGCGAACTTTCCGGACGATGCGGCAATGGACGAAGCGGAAAAGTCGGAAGAGAAGTTTGCGCTGACCTCTTCGCGCCATTTTTCGGCCTGGCTGCGGGACGCCGGCATAAGCCTCGCCTTCACGACCTATCAGGCCGGCAAGCTGTTCCTGATCGGTGTGGGAGCCGAAGGGCGGCTGTCGATCTTCGAGCGCACCTTCCCGCGCTGCATGGGGTTGGGAGTCACGGCGGACGGGCGAAGCTTCGCGCATGCCACGGAATTTCAGATCCAGCGCTTCGACAACGTGCTTCCCGCAGGCCAGGCGGACGTGAAAGGCTACGACGCCGTCTATGCGCCGCATGCGTCGTGGGTAACCGGGGACCTGGACGCCCATGACGTGGGCTTCGGTGCCGACGGGCGTCCGTTGTTCGTAAACACCCTTTTCTCCTGCATCGCCGCCGTCAGCGACGGGCACAGCTTCCGTCCGGTGTGGAAGCCGCCCTTCATCTCCCGGCTGGCGGCCGAGGACCGCTGCCACCTCAACGGCATGGCGCTTGCGGAAGGACGGCCCTGCTACGCGACGGCGATATCCCAATCCGACACGGCCGATGGCTGGCGGGACCGGCGCCGCGACGGTGGCGTCCTGATCGACGTGGCAAGCGGCGAGATCGCTGCCGCCGGGCTGTCGATGCCGCACTCGCCGCGCCTTCACGAGGGGCGGCTGTGGCTCCTCAACTCAGGCACCGGCGAGTTCGGCCACATCGATCTCGCCACCGGCGCGTTCGAGGCGGTGGCCTTCTGCCCGGGCTATGCGCGCGGCCTTGCCTTTACCGGCGGCCACGCGGTCATCGGCCTTTCCGCGGCGCGCGAGAACCGCACCTTTTCCGGCCTTGCGCTGGACGAAGCGCTCTCGAGCCGGGACGCCGACGCCCGTTGCGGCCTTGCCGTGATCGACCTTGCCAGCGGCGACATGACCGGCTGGGTGCGGCTGGAGGGCGTCGTGCGCGAGCTTTACGATGTCGCCGTTCTGCCCGGCGTCCGCCGCCCCTCCGCGATCGGATTCCGGACCAACCAGGTCAAGCACGTGCTGTCGATCGAGGACTGAACCGGCGCGCGAACGCTTCGACACTAGCCGCCGATCAGCGGTTCCGCCGCCCCTCGATGAGGCTGTCGACTAAAGCGGGTTCGGCCAAGGTGCTGGTGTCGCCGAGATTGGAGAAGTCGTTTTCGGCGATCTTCCTCAGGATGCGGCGCATGATCTTGCCCGACCGGGTCTTGGGCAAAGCCGGGGTGAAATGGATGATGTCGGGTGACGCGATCGGGCTGATCTCGGTGCGGACGTGCTGCCTCAATTCCCTTTCGAGCGCTTCGCTCGGCTCTTCGCCGACAATCAGGGTCACGTAGCAGTAGATGCCCTGGCCCTTGATGTCGTGCGGATAGCCGACGACGGCCGCCTCGGCGACGCAGCGGTGGCTGACCAGGGCGCTTTCGATCTCGGCCGTTCCAAGCCGGTGGCCCGAAATGTTGAGCACGTCGTCGACGCGGCCGGTGATCCAGTAATAGCCGTCCTCGTCGCGGCGGCAGCCGTCGCCGGTGAAGTAGCGGCCGCGATAGGCGCTGAAATAGGTCTGAACGAAGCGCTCGTGATCGCCGTAGACGCTTCGCATCTGACCGGGCCACGAGCGGGCGATGCACAGATTGCCGGAAGCGGCGCCCGCCAGCTCGGCGCCGTCGGCATCGACGAGCTGGGGCACGACGCCGAAGAAGGGGCGGCCGGCGGAGCCCGGCTTCATGTCGTGGGCGCCGGGGAGCGTGGTGATCATAATTCCGCCGGTCTCGGTCTGCCACCAGGTGTCGACGATCGGCACGCGCTCCTCGCCGACGGTGCGCCAGTACCAGAGCCACGCTTCCGGGTTGATCGGCTCGCCGACCGTGCCGAGCAGCCGGATCGAACTAAGGTCGTGCTTCTTCACGGGGCCTTCGCCTTCGCGCATCAGCGCCCGGATCGCGGTCGGCGCGGTGTAGAAGATGTCGACCTTGTGACGCTCCACCATGTCCCAGAAGCGGCTCGAATCGGGGTAATTGGGGACGCCTTCGAACATGAGGCTGGTCGCGCCGTTGGCAAGGGGCCCGTAGACGACGTAGCTGTGGCCGGTGACCCAACCGACGTCGGCGGTGCACCAGAAGATTTCGCCGGGCCGATAGTCGAAGACGTAGCGGAAGGTGGTCGCGGTCCACACCCCATAGCCGCCGGTGGTGTGAAGAACGCCCTTGGGTTTTCCCGTCGAGCCGGAGGTGTAGAGGATGAACAGCGGGTCCTCGGCGTTCATCGGCTCGCACGGGCAGGTGTCGGGAACGGCGCCGGCGAGCGCGTGGTACCAATGGTCGCGCCCCTCCTGCATCGCCACGTCCTCGCCGAGGTGGCGCACGACGACGACCGCCTCAACGTCGCCGCCGCGGCCGAGCGCGTCGTCGACATTGGCCTTGAGCGCCACCCGCTTGCCGCCGCGCCGCCCGCCGTCGGCGGTAACGACGAAGCGGCTGGCGCAGTCCTCGATCCGGCCGTGGAGCGCTTCGGGCGAAAAGCCGCCGAATACGACCGAATGGACGGCGCCGATGCGGGCACAGGCGAGCATCGCCACCGCCGCCTCCGGGATCATCGGCATGTAGATCGTCACGCGGTCCCCCTTGCCGGCGCCGAGCGCCTTGAGGACGTTCGCCATCCGGACCACCTCGGCGTAAAGCTCGCCGTAGGTGAAGGTGCGGATGACTCCCGGCTCGTCGCCCTCCCAGAGGATTGCAACCGCACTGGAGCGCTCCGCGAGGTGGCGGTCCACGCAATTGTGGCACAGGTTGAGGATGCCGTCCTCGAACCATCTGATCTCGACGGGACCGAAGGACCAGTCGGCGATGATCGTCGGCGGCTTCACCCAGTCGAGGCAGCGCGCCTGCTCCGCCCAGAAGCCGTCAGGATCGTCGAGCGAGCGCCGGTAGAGCGTCTCATAGTCTTCAAGCGTGCAGTGGGTGTTGGCGGTCGCCTCCGGCGGCCGGGGGATGTGTTCAATCATGCCGGGCCCTGCTTCGCTTCAGGCTGTGCCAAATACTCTTGGTTCCCGCCCGAGGCCAGTTCCTTTCCGGCGTTAGCTCTGACAGGGATCTAAGGGCTCCAGCCGCCACGGCACCCAGGAAGGTGGTACCGCTTCGTCCTGAAATCTATCCTTTTTGAAAATCGTGTCGCCGATTAGCTGACCAAGCCTGTAGTAACTTTCCCATTGAGCCTCGTCGAAGAACTGATTAGTCGTCGGCTGCTGCGGAAACGCCGTGTTCATGTCACGGTACTGTATCAAGTCGGGAAGCTCTCGACCCGTTATCCTCGGCTTTATTAACAACAGCGTCCCGACCTGAGCGGCCTGGTCCGCGCTTTTTGGGTACTTGATCCGAGCGAGCGTTGCGTAAGGCCCTGCCTTCCGCTGACTGGCTACCGAATCAGCTGCAGCCTTTGTTTCTTGTTTACCAGATAATCGAATGTCATCCAGCGACCCGAAAACATCTCGAAGGGCGCCATTTCCAATCGCTGCATTGAGTTCAGCTTCATCAAGGAACTCGATTTCTGTGTCGAAGTCTATCCGAACTTTCCGCATCAGGTTTACAAGGTCCCCGAATTCGTACAGCGGATCGGCCCCGTTGTCGCTCGCAATGATGAACCCGACGCGCCGGCGGACCAGTTCGTAAACGCCGGTATTTTCGTAATGGCCCCCGTCGGAAAGATACCACCTCGTACCAGCGGTCCCCTTGTAGGACCCTCTTAGCTCGCGCAGCAAATAAGCTTGTACCAGCCTGCCCGGCCGCCGAAACGGCCACCGGCGCGAGTGGTCCCGGCTGTTCCACCAGTAACCAAGACGCATGTTTGTCAATGTCGCTAGCATAGACGTTCCGAGGCTCGTGTGTTGGCCTGCACCAGTAGTAAAGGCAGCGCCCGAGATTGCAATCCATGAGGAAAGAGGAAGGTCCTCTGCATCCCTCCGTCGCAATATAGCCAATGACTCAGCCGGCGACCGGGGTGGATAAAGGTAACCCGATGGGGCAATCGTCATCGACTTGCCCTTTCTATCTCGCTGAATAACACGCGACGAGCTGCTCGTTGTCTCATTGATAGTCACGTTTATTAGATGGATAGGCGCCATGACAATTTTGCTGTAGTAGGCGGCGAGAGTTATCTCGTCATTGGGGTCATCTCGGTCCAACGGCACTGCGCCCTCGTCGACCTGCTCCGCCTCCTTCGTACTGTTCGCCACAAGTCGCTGTCGCCGTTGGTTCGTGGCACCGAGGTAGGCACTCCGCAGCCGGCTGCTGTAGAAAGCAGAAAAAGATGATCTATTGAGCAGGGAATCCACGTTCCCGATGAGGTACGCGGCAAGCCCAACCATCGCGCTCATCATGAACAGGAATAGGGTCGCACTCTCGCGTGAGTCCAATCCGGTGCCGAACAGCCAGAAAAGAAGAGCTGAGGTTCCGTCTGCGAGCCACGGCGCTATGTCGGCAGTGTGCTTCCACGCCCGCGCAGGATCCGAAATAATCCATCGCGCGGTGCCCCCCGCCATCGTGGCCCAGAAGCTCAGCAGTGCGAATAGCAGTGCTAGCCCGCATATCACTGCCAGGACTTGGCGGACGCGAGGAACGGCGGCGCTTCGGCGACCACTGTTTATAGCCGCTCCGGCCGAGCCCGAAAGGACCAGCCGCGCACTGATCACCAGGACCCCCGTAGCCAAGGCAGCTAAGCCGAGCGTCCGGCCGTCAATACCCACGTCGCGAAACAGGGCTTTTGCCCAAACTGGCTCGCGAGAAATCCAAAACAATGCTCCAACCGTGGCGGTACCACAAAAATAGATGACCCCTCTCAACAACCAACGGCTTAAGCGGTCTCGGACTCTATCCTCCTGGGCAAGAGCTTCAGCGAAATTCTTCGCTGCGCGCTTCGCTCCCGCACGCCAATCGCGCCAGAATGAAACGAACTCAGCCAAGGCATAGACGGTAAGGGACATCAGAGCGATAGCTTGGATTATATCGCGGAGGGTCTCAGACAGTCCCTCTCTGTTCGGCCAGAAAAAAGTGATTGTGAAAATAAAAATGGCTGCAATTGTCTGCATACTCACCAGTCGAACCACGCGTGATAACGGAACTATTCCACTCCGCGTGAACCAGTATGCCCAGGCGCAGGATACCGGCCAAAGTGCCATCCCGATCAACGCTAGTTGCCAAGGCCCGTTTGGGCCCTTCGGTATCTGCAGGTGCAGCATAAAGTCCGGAGCCTTCTCAAGCAATAGCTCTGTCAGAAGCGCTAGAGAATTGACAATATAAAAAAACGCTAATAAACTGATCCCAGCTGTGATGGCTAAGGCAAACCAGTTGCGCAATACGATAACTGCCGCGAATAAAGCGTCGCTTGTTCCATTCGGTGCAAGGTAGTGGCCACCCTGTCTCAGGCGCGCGAGTGTAGTTCTTCCCGATTCAAGAGCGAACACGTCGCACTTAGAGCCATCTTCAACATCTGATGGTTCGTCATTTGCGACGTCAAGAGCCACTTCGTCAAATATCTCTGTCTCCTTGGCCGGAAGTGGCGCGGGCCCCCGGAGGTCGTTGGGAACAAACAAACTACAAAGGATGGCACCGGCGTAGCCGCCACCCGATACGGTCGAAAGATAGTCCAGTGAATGAATAAGACGCTGTTCACTAAGCGACCGCATCAGGCCCAGGCTAAAGGTTGCGCTTCGAATGCCACCGCCTGAAAGGGCTAACCCGACGGTGTTCGACGGAAAAGAACAGGTGCAATGATCCCTTTTCCGGAGCCAGGCGCGCCGTGTTCGGATACGCGCCTCCTCTTCATCGCGCACCCTCTGCCAGTTCAATTCCTCTCCCATAGGACTCGCCTCCGTCTAGGCTCATCGTCCTCCTGTTATACCGGGAATTCAAGTGACAACGGCGTCTCCTCGCGGTGCCGAGGACCGGCGCCTAGCGGTAGGCGTGCTGAGCTCCTGGCCGACCGCAAAGATCCGGATGCTTTGTTGCCGAGCCGCTCTTCGCCGAGGAATGGGCCGGAAGCGGTCGATCGATTGAACGAATCTCTCCTCCCATGGCATAGAAGCGGCCGCGCGGGCGAGTAAGCGTCGGTTCAGCGTGCGATCGGCACAGCCGAACCATCGGAAACCTTGCAAAACGGCTGTATTATACATATGATGCACCTGTCCCCAGCAATCCGGTGAACGAATGACGGCGCTTGCCCTTAAGCTTCCTGACTGGCCTTTCGCGGCGACGCTTCGGCGTCATGGGCCCGCGTCGATCCTGCTTGCGGCAATGGTGGCGCTGTTCGCCTTCGCCGTGCTGAACCTGGTGCTTCACGGCAGCGGGCCCGGCTTCAATTCGCCGGCTTCGCGCGCCGCCCAGGGCCCCGCCGTAGAACGGCTTCGGGCCCAGGCGGTGCAGATGTCGGCGACTCAGCTGCGCCAGGTTGCGCCGGAGGACGCACTGGCGATCAACGCCGCCATCCCGGTGTCGAATGCCGCCAACCCGGCCGCGCGGCCCTTCCTCCTGGCCGCCGCGAGCGAGGCGGATCGCGCCCGTTCGCTCGACTGCCTGACCGCCGCCATCTACTATGAGGCGGCGACCGAGCCGACCGACGGCCAGCGCGCCGTGGCCCAAGTCGTTCTGAACCGCGTGCGCCATCCCGCTTATCCGTCAACGGTCTGCGGAGTCGTATTCGAGGGCGCTCGGCGGATCACCGGCTGCCAATTCTCCTTCTCCTGCGACGGGTCGCTGCGGCGAGCGCCGATGGCCGATTATTGGCAGCGCGCTCGGCACGTCGCCGAGGCGGCGCTCAGCGGCTATGTTTATGCGCCGGTCGGCTGGGCGACTCATTACCACGCCAATTACGTGGTGCCTTACTGGGCCTCGTCGCTGGTCAAGTCGGCCAATGTCGGCGCCCACATCTTCTACCGCTGGCGCGGCGGCTGGGGCCGCCCGCCCGCCTTCAACAGCCGCTATGCCGGAGTCGAGCCGAACATCCAGTGGCGCGGCGGCTTCGGCCAGCCCACGGCGGCCGAGCGGCTCGCCGCGGCCGAGGCGGCGGCAGCCGCCGGCGAGCGCGACGCGGCGGCAGCCGACGCGGCCGAGGGCGCTCCGCCGATCGGCAGCGTCGACAGCTTCCAGCGCGCGGTGCTTCGCCGCTACGAGCCGCTGCGGCGCGACACCGCCAATGCGGTGATCGCCGAGCGCACGCGGGCGGACCGGACGATGTCGAACAGCCAGCGCTGGGCGCTCACCGGCCGCGACTCCGACGCGCAGGCGCCGCAGCAGCGGCCGCTCGGCCGGTGGGGAACCGTGCCGGCCGACACGCCGGCCGCTCCGGCGCCGCCGCCGCCGCCGGCCGCGAACCCGTCGAGCGCCTCGGCGACTCCGCCCGCTTCGACGGCGCCAAGCGCGCAGGCGTCGCGCTGAACCCTCTCTTCGCCGGCCAGCGCACCTCCATTTTCGAGCACATGTCGGCGCTCGCGCGCTCGCATGATGCCGTCAATCTCGGCCAGGGCTTCCCGGACTTCGGTTGGCCCGCGGATGTGCTCGAGCGGGCGGCTTCCGCGGTGCTCACGGGCTGGAATCAGTATCCGCCCATGCGCGGGCTGCCCGAGCTGCGGGACGCCATTGCGGCCCATTATCGCAACGAGCAGGGCGTACCGGTCGAGCCGGAGCAGGTGATCGTTACCTCGGGCGCGACGGAGGCGCTCGCCGACAGCCTGATGGCGCTGATCGAGCCCGGGGACGAGGTCGTGCTGTTCCAGCCGCTCTACGACGCCTATCTGCCGCTGGTGCGCCGCGCTGGGGGCGTGCCGCGATTCGTCCGCCTCACGCCGCCGGACTGGCGGATCAGTGCGGCGGCGCTGGCCGCAGCTTTCACGCCGCGTACGCGCCTGGTGCTGTTCAACAACCCGCACAATCCCACGGCGCGGATGTTCGACGCCGACGAGCTGCGGCTGCTCGCCGACGCTTGCGTCGCGCACGACGCGATCGCACTGAGCGACGAAGTGTGGGAGCATGTCGTCTTCGACGCACGCCGCCATTTGCCGCTGGCCTCGGTGCTGGGGATGGAAGAGCGCACCGCCAAGATCGGCTCGGCCGGCAAGATCTTCTCGCTGACTGGATGGAAGGTGGGCTGGGTGGTCGCGCCGCCGGAGATGGCCGAGGCGATCGCCAAGGCGCATCAGTTCGTCACCTTCTCGACCCCGCCCAACCTGCAGAGCGCCGTCGCATATGGCCTCGGTAAACTTATCTTAGAGGTCGAGAGGACCTGCGACGAATTCGAAGCGGCGCGCGATCGGCTGCGCGAGGGGCTGGAAGCGCTGGGCTTCCTGGTCCTCCCAGCGGAAGGGACTTACTTCATGAACATCGACCTCGCCGGCTCCGGCATAGCCGCGGACGATGTCGCCTTCTGCGAGCGCGCCGTGGCCGAGGCGGGCGTGGCGGCAATTCCCGTCTCGGCTTTCTATGCCGAGGATCCGGTGACGAACGTGGTTCGCCTGTGCTTCGCCAAGCAGCGCGAGACGCTGGACGCCGGCATCGATAGGCTCGGCCGCGCGCGCTCGCTGTTCTAGGGCTGCCGCGGCGCCATAGCGCCGGCGATCCAGGCGCAGACGATCAGCTGAAGCGTGTGGAAGATCATCACCGGCAGGATGATCAGCCCCGCAGCGGCGCCGGGGAACAGGATCCGGGCCATGGGCGCGCCGCTGGCAAGGCTCTTGACCGACCCGCAGAACAGGATGGCCGCCCGGCCCTCACGAGCGAAGCCGCCGACGCGGCCCACCGCCCACGCCGTAACGAGGACCAGCGCGAGCAGTCCGAGCAGAAGCGCGGCGAGCGTGGCGATGTCTCGCGGCGGCAGCCGGCTCCAGACGCCGCCGGCTGTGGCGGCAGAAAAGGCGCCGTAGACGGCGAGCAGGATGGTGCCCTTGTCGACAATCGTGGACAGCGTCAGCCGATCCTTGACCAGCGCAAAGAGAGGGGGCCGGAGCGCGTGGCCGAGCAGGAAGGGGAGGAAGAGCAAGGCAAAGACCTTGAGGATTGCCGCCAGCGAGATCGCCGCCCCCTGCGCCTCGAGGATCAGCGCGGCCACCAAAGGCGTCAGGAATACGCCGATGAGATTTGAGAAAGCGGCGGCGGCGACCGCCCCGGCGACGTTGCCGCGCGCAATGGAGGTGTAGGCGATCGAGCTTTGCACCGTGGAGGGTAGGGCGCACAGGAAGAGCAGGCCCGTCCACAGCTCCGGCGCGAGCAGGCTCGGCATCGCCAGCGACAAAGCCAGGCCCAGCAGTGGGAATATTGCGAAGGTCAGAGAAAGAATGGCCACGTGCAGCCGCCAGTCG
>DASZEO010000295.1:0-5769 GCA_035940755.1 Allosphingosinicella sp.
GTGCCGCCGGTGATCCTCTATGCCGACCATATCGCCGGCAAGGGCGAGCAGCTGCTCGACGCCATGTGCGCGGCCGGCCAGGAAGGGATCATCTCGAAGCGCGCGGACGCGCCCTATCGAAGCGGCCGCACCAAGTCCTGGCTCAAGATCAAGTGCACCAACCGCCAGGAATTCGTCATCATCGGCTGGACTCCGAGCGAGGCCAAAGCGCGCGGCTTCCGATCGCTGCTGCTGGCCGCGAACGAAGGCGGCAAGCTGACTTATGTCGGCAAGGTCGGCACCGGCTTTTCAATGGCGACGATCAAGCAGCTGCTCGCGCGGATGGAGCCGCTCGAGACGGCGAAGGCCCCGACGGCCGTTCCGCGGCCCGACGCGCGCGGCGCCCATTGGGTGAAGCCGCAGCTGGTCTGCGAGATCGCGTTCGCGGAATTCACTTCGGAGGGCATTTTGCGCCACCCGAGCTTCCTCGGCCTCAGGGAGGACAAGCCCGCGGCCGAGGTCGTGCCGGAGCGGCCGCAGCCGCTGCCGAAAGATTCCGAGGACAACGTCAAAATCAGCAATCCGGAGCGGATGATCTATCCGGAAGCGAGCATCACCAAGGCGGAGCTGGCGGAATATTACCGCACCGTCGCCCCGATGATGCTGCAATGGACCGCGAACCGGCCGCTGACTTTGATCCGCTGCCCCCAGGGCCGGGCCAAGAAATGCTTCTTCCAGAAGCACGATTCCGGCACGTTCGGGGACCTCGTCCACCGCATTCCCATCGAGGAGAAGAAGGGTGAGTTGGAGGAATATCTCTACGTGACCGACCGGCCGGGGCTGATCACCCTTGTGCAGATGGGGGTGGTCGAGTTCCACGGCTGGGGATCGCCGATCGAAGCCGTCGAGCAGCCGGACCGGCTGGTGTTCGACCTCGACCCCGACGAGGGGCTCGGCTTCGAGGCCGTCAAGAAAGCGGCGCAGGACATTCGCCGGCACCTCGCCGACATGGGGCTTCAGACCTTCCCGCTGCTGACGGGCGGCAAGGGATTGCATGTCGTCGTGCCGCTCCAGCCGAACGCCCATTGGCCGAAGGTCAAGGACTTCGCCCAGCGCTTCGCGGTGGCGCTTGCGACGGCCGAGCCGGAGCGATTCACCGCCCATCTCGCCAAGAACCGGCGCAAGGGACGCATCTTCCTCGATTACCTGCGCAACCAGCGCGGGAGCACGGCGATACTGCCTTATTCCGCCCGCGCCCGCGACGGCGCGCCGGTGTCGGCGCCGATCAACTGGGATGAGCTCGAGGAGACGCAAAGCGGCGCCCGCTTCAGCGTCCGCGATGGCCCCCTGCTGGTGGGACGCGCCGCGAGCCGGCCGCTCCAGGGCTGGGGCGAAGCCGACCAGGTCCTGCCCGACCTCTAGATACGCAGATCCCTACAGTCGGCTGAACAGCCACCAGGCCGCGGCGGCGGCGATGAGCACCGCGACGGCGAGGCGCCCTGCCCCGGCGGCACGCATCGGCTCGGCGCCTTCGGGGCCCTCGCCGCTCCCAATCAGCATCGGCCGGACCAGGTTCTGCCGCCTGAATAGAGCGTAAGCGATGATGGCGGCGACGTGGAGGGCGATGAGGATGAGGATGACATTGAAAAGCTGCTCGTGAATCTCGCCGGCGCACTCGGATGCCTCGTAGCTGATCAGGTTGGACAGCGGGCCCGAGTTGAGCCCGTCCTCGTCGCTGGCGAACAGGCCGAGGCCGACCTGCGCCGAGAGCAAGGCGAGCATCGTGACCACGCTCCAGCCGCCGAGCGGATTATGGCCGAGTACATGGGCGGCACGGCCGTTCAGGTAGCTGACCACCGCGCGCGGGCCTCTGACGAAGTTGGCGAAGCGCGCCGTGGAGCTGCCGATCAACCCCCAGATCAGCCGGAACAGCAGCAACGCGGCGATCCCGATCCCTGCCAGCATGTGCAGGTCCATCAGGTCGTTCTCGGCCGTCCACCATTGCAGCGGGATCAGGACCACGAGCAGCCAGTGGAACAGCCGCGTGGGCCAGTCCCAGATCTTCACCCGCACCGGCACCGGACCTTATCGGTCGTGGCCGTCTTCGAGCTCAGGGCCGCGGAAGCGGTCGTGGCAGTCCTTGCACGTCTTCCCGAGCTCGCCGTGCGCCGCGCGCATCGCCGCGACATCCGTCCCCTGGACCACGCGATTGAAGTTGTTGGCTTGAGCCTCGAACGCCTGAGCGCGCTGGCGGAAGGTCGCCGCGTCCGACCAGATCTCCGCCTTGGCCCGGGTGCGCCCGGCGGCGGGACCGCTGCCTTCGGGAAACCAGGTCAGCAGCTGCGGGCCGTAGCCGGCGATGACCGCCGCGTTGCGGCGGACGCCGGCGAGATCGGGGCTGCCCGACTTCAGCTGGTCGCCGATCCCCTTCATCGCCTTGCCCATCGCTTCATAATGTTCGTGCCGCGCGTGCATGACGGCGGCGACGTCGGTCGCGCCGGCGCTGCCGTTGGCGACGTTCTGCGCCGAGGCAGCCTGGTCTCGAGAGGGCGGCGGCGCCGGCTCGCTGCTGTTGCAGGCCGCGACGCCGGCCAAAGCGCATGCAACACCAAGGGTAAGCCATGGTCTCATCGGCAACTCCTCTTCGGACCGCCCAATGCCGGGACGGCCGCTTCGGTTCAACCCGGACGCGAAAACGCCCCGGCCGGGGGGAGGCCGGGGCGTCATGTGATCGGCCAGGGGACGAAGGACGATCAAACGTCAGGCGTTAGCGGCAGCGGCGGCTGCTGCGGCTCCTCTGCACTTCGCGGCCGAGCACCGCGCCGAGAGCGGCGCCGATGATCGTGCCGGCGGTGCGGCTGCGGCCGCCGTCGACCGCGCGTCCTACGAGGGCACCCGCGGCGCCGCCGACGATCAGGCCGGTCGTGCCGTTCGAGCGGCGGCAATAAAGCCGGCCGTCGCGGCCGCGCCAGGTCGGCCCGGCATAGCCCGCGTTCTGGTTGTAGTAGCGGCTGTAGCTGTGGCTGCGGTACTGGGCCGCGGCCGGTGCGGGGAGGGCCGGAACGGTCATCGTCACCGCGGCGAGCCCGAGAATCACTTTACGCATGGTCTGCTCCTTCACTTTTCCGGGAAGACCGCCCGGGGTTGAGGGAGAAGTAAACCGAGTCGTCTGAGCCCCGTCTGAATCAAGGGGTTATATGGCGTTCATCAGGATCAATGGGTCTTTGACGGTCCCGCCGCCCCAAATGCCGCCATTCGCCGCTCCTCAGTTGCCGCCCGTGACGCGGCTGCCGTCGGTCGAGCGGCCATAGGGGCTGGTGAAGTCGCGCGGCGCCACCGGCGCGTTGGGATCGTCGCCCGGCTCGCGTACGGCGGGCAGGATGTAGCGCGGCACGAAGGCGTTGATCGCTACCTGCGGCGGGCGGAGCGCGTAATTGGCGGCGAGGGTGACGACGACGAGGTCGAGCTCCGGCACCACCTCGATCGTCTGCCCGCCCGCGCCGCGCGCCGAGAAGCTTCGAACGGTGCGGTCCTTGTAGGGGAAGTCCTCTACCCACCAATTGTAGCCGTAATAAATGTTGCGCAGGTGGTAGAGCGGGCTTCCAGCGCGCCGGGCGAAGTCGCGCCCGAGGATTCGGCGGCCGTTCCAGGTGCCGCCGTTCAGCATCAGCTGGCCGATCTTCAGATAGTCGCGCGGCAGCAACTGGACGCCGCCGCCGCCATAAGGATTGCCGGCGCCGTCGAGCGGCCAGGAATAGCGGGCGATACCGAGCGGCTCGGCCACCAGCCGGTCGAACGAATAGACCGGCAATTCGCCGGTGGCGCGGCCGAGCATGCCTAGCGCGAGGTTGGGGCTGGCGCTGCAATAGACGGAATTGTCGCCTGGCGGAGTCGCCATCGGCACCGGCAAGGTGAAGCGGTAATAATCCGGCTCCTCGGTCTGGTTGATCATGATCTCCTCGCCGCCGGGCGCAGCTTCGTCCGTGTCGTCGCAATAATAGCCAGAGGACATGGTCAGCAGGTGCTCGAGCGTCATCCGGCGCTTCAGCGGATCGAGGTCGGGCGGGAAATGGCCGCGGTACATGACCTGATAGACCGCGCTTGTCAGGCTGAGCGGGGCGCCCGCCTCCAGCGCAGCGCCGATGGTGACCGAGGCCATGCTCTTGCCCGCCGAGCGGCTCTCGTGGAGCAGGTCGCGATGGTAGCCGTGGAAATATTCCTCGAGCACCAGCCGCCCGTGCCGCGCGACGAGCAGCGCATGAACCTGGAGCGACTCCGGCTGCTCCATCGGCTCGTCCAGCAGCCGCTGGACGAAGCGTTCCATGCCGGCGCGGTCGATATTTTCCTGCTGGAGCGTCGCCACCGGCCAGCCGTCGCCGAGCGCCGGCGGCGCGCGATACGCGTAGTGGCCCGGCTGCCGGCCGCGCGGATAGAAGTCGCTTTCGTCCCCGGCGCGGCTGAAATCGTAGCTGCCGCCGCGACCGGGGATGAACAAGGTGAGCACCGCATTTTCCGCATCGAATCGGCCGGCGGCGATCTCGCGCTCGGGCTGGCCGGTCCGCTGCCCGATCAGCCGCAGCCGGTCGCCGTCGCGCACGAGGCGGTTGACGCCGAGCTGGTTGCCGAGGTCGCGATCCGGGTTGCGCAGCACGACGTCGTAATTGCCGTCGGCGCGCGGGCGGGCGAGCAGGTAGAGGGTGAAGGAATCCTGCAGCGGCGCGACCATGCCTCTCCAGCGGCCGTGCCCGTCGGAGGCGAGACGGACGGGCGACACGCTGCCCGCGTTGTTGACCGGGCCACCCGGGCGGAACCAGTGGCCGAGGATTCGGCCGTCGCGCTCGAGCTTGCCGCGAAAGCCGCCCTGGCCGTCGGGAAGCTCGAACACCAGCTCGCCGCGCTCCATCCGGACCGGCAGGCGCCGGCCCACGAAGTCGGCGCTATAGCCCTCGCCGGTGCGCTCGATGAGCAGAGGGCCGCGAGTGTCCGGGCCGAAGCGCGAGGTGGCGCGCCAGAGCCCGGCGAGCGGGTCGGCCGGCGCGGCGGCGCTTTCGGGGCTGCCCTGGGATCGGGCCGCGGAGGCAAGGCAAAGCGGCAGCGTCAGCGCGGCCATCAGGCGCAACAGGGTCATCGTCTCACTCCCTTCGGGTGGCGAGGATTGGCGGTTTGACAGGAACTTGGGGGATGGGAGCGGCCCGATGCCGCGGGCGGGGCTTACGTCGGCGAGCGCGGTTCGACCGCCTGGGCGGGCAGCGCCGGAATGGCGGGGATCGCCGGCAGCGCAGGGACCGCGGGCAGCGCCTGCAGCGCAGGGGGCGACTGGCCCTGCCGCCGGGCTTCGGCGCGGCGCCTGAGAAGCTCTCGATTGCGGGCGAGGATCTCGCGTTGCTGGGCGAGCACCTGGCGCTGCTGGCCGAGCACCTCGCGCTGGCTCGCATAGGCCGCGAGCTGGGCGGCGTAGCCCTGACGCTGCGCCGCCAGGCCTTGGGCCAGGACATCGTTGCCGTCAGCCCGCGCCTGCGCCTCGAGCGCCTGGATCCGCGCCTGCCGAGCGAGCGCCTGGCGACGTCCGGCGTCGATCTGCCGCTCGAGCGGGTCGAGCGAATCGCGGGCCGCGGCGACTCGCCGCTGCGGGAAAGTCCTCCGAGCCGTATGCCGGCCAGCGGGAGCGGCGACCTCGGCCAGTGCGGGCAGCGGCCGCAGTTCGGCCAGCTGCGGCAGTTCGGCAACCGGTGCCGCGGCAGGCGGCGGCGCCGAGGCCCCGATGCTCTGCCGTTCGGCGAGAGCGTGGAC
>DASZEO010000296.1:0-2482 GCA_035940755.1 Allosphingosinicella sp.
CGTGCCTATGAGGGGGACCTGGAAGGGCCGGGGCTTTCCATCCTCGATCCATGGCTGAAGGAGACGGCCGAAGGCCGGGCCATCGTGACGCTCGGCTTTCGCGAGGCCGCCCGCGGCTTCGTCAGCGACGACGTCGCCCACCGCGCCAACATCTGGTTCCGCCGCTACGCCGACTATGACGGCGACATGCGGATCACCGACGCCGAAATCCGCACGGCCCTCGTGACCGCCGCCGGCCGCTACGTTCGCTGATCGCCGGGCCGTCGGCTCGGCGCCTCTTCCGCAGCATTGACCGCCGCCCTTAGCGGCAGGCGCCGGAACGTCTTTGAGAAGCGAACGCGGAAGATCCAGAACACCATCGCTGCGAGCACCGCCAGCGGCGGGACGAACAGCAGCGTGGAGCCCTGGACGGCCTCCGGCATATTGTCCTGCTGGCCGAGGAAGAAGGAGAAGTTGGCGATCAGCAGCGCCGTGCTCATCCGCCACAAGTGGCGGGCGATCCGCTGCGGCGGCGCCAGCCGGCCTCGCAGGATGAAGCGGATATCGAAGGCGGCCGCCAGCACCGCCAGGGCGAGGAAGGGGAAGTGAACCGGAGCGGGGATCCGGTCCAGCTTGCCGTCCGGCTCCTGCATTCCAAGCAGCGCTATCGCCAGAAAAGAGGCCGCACAGGTCACAGCCACCACCAACCCGGCGACCTCGAACCGGCCGGCCGTGCCGTCGCGGCGCCGTGCGCTCATCCATGATGTGGCCACGAGATAAAAGGTGAAGAGTCCGATCGTCGCCGTGCCCCGCTCCGGCAGCGCCAGGGCGATGATGCTGCCCGTCGCGCACATCACGAGCATCGCCGCGAAGAAGACCGTCCCGGCCCGGGCGTGCAGCGACGAGCCCTTGCGCACCGCCAGAGCCGTCGGACCCGCGACCAGCGCGAGGGCGCCGACGGCGACGTGCAGCGGAATCAGCGGGTGCATGGCGGCTCCTTGCCGATCTCGAACAACAAGCGTATTACCCGACTAAAGCAGTCGCGGCCATGATCCGGGAGGCCAAGAGCATGTTCGCAGGTTGCATCGACAAAATGAGGCACCAGTCCTGCGGCGGCTGCGAGCGCCGCCACGATTGCCGTTTC
Organism: Allosphingosinicella sp.; assembly: GCA_035940755.1. GTDB lineage: Bacteria > Pseudomonadota > Alphaproteobacteria > Sphingomonadales > Sphingomonadaceae > Allosphingosinicella. Next base: position 1,124 of record DASZEO010000296.1, read on the forward strand.
GTCTGGCCGGAGATGCTCGGCCTGCTGTTCCGGCCGAGGGAGCAGGCCGGCAGAAGCGAGCCTGCAGCAGGTCGCCCGAACCGCTTCGTGTCCTTCCTCGGCGAAGTCGCGCGCGCCGTCGAAAGCCGCCCTCGGCCCACCGGCACCCCGTTACGGCGCGAGGTCGAGCGGCAGATCGAGCCGCTGCTGGCCCACGGCCAAGTCCGGATCGAAGAGGTCGCCCGTGCGCTCGGCTACAGCCGCCAGACGCTTTATCGCCGCCTCAAGGAGGAAGGCTTCACGTTCGAGCGGATCCTGGACGACCTGCGGCGGCGCCTGGCGCTGTGGCTGGTGCGGGAGGAGGGCCTGTCGGTGAAGGAGACGGCCTATCGACTCGGCTTCTCGGATCCCGCCGCTTTTTCGCGCGCGTTCAAGCGCTGGACCGGCTCAAGTCCGCGCGGGCCGCGGCCGCCGCGCGATCAGGCGGGATAGGCGATCGCGACGATTTCGAATTCGCGTTCGCCTGAGGGGAGGGCGACCCGCCGCACGTCGCCCACCGCCGCGCCGCGAATCGCGCGGGCGATCGGCGAGTACCAGCTGATCCGCCCGGCGCCGGCGTCGGCTTCGTCCTCGCCGACCAGGGTGACCGTCCGGCGGTTGTCGTCTTCGTCCGCCAGTCTGACGGTGGCGCCGAACCAGACGCGTGTCTTGTCCGGCTGCGCCGCGGGATCGGTGACCTTCGCCTCCTTCATCCGGCGCGACAGGAAGTTGATCCGCCGGTCGATCTCGCGCAGCCGCCGCCGGCCATATTGGTAGTCGGCATTTTCGGAACGGTCGCCGTTGGCGGCGGCCCAGGCGATCGTCTCCAGCAGCTTCGGCCGCTCGCCCGCGAACAGCGCCTCATATTCCTCGCGCAGGCGGCGGTAGCCCGCGGGCGTGATGTAGTTGGGGCGCTCGCTCATTCTTCCCCGTCAGCTGCGCTTGCTTCAGGCGCCAGTTCTCGAACCTCAACGCTGCTCGAAACTGGATGCTGAAACAAGTTCAGCATGACGAGATCAGCCTCAGCCGACGGCTGAGCGGCCGAGATAGGAGGAGAGGCGCCGCGGCTGCGAACCTGGAACGCGGTTGGGATTGATCTGATCGTAGACCACCGCATTTTCCAGCACCCGCTGGACGTAGTTGCGGGTCTCGGAGAAGGGGATGTCCTCGATCCAGCGCAGCACGTCCGTCCCGGGCATGCGCGGGTCGCCATTCTCACGGACCCAGCGGCGGACGTTCCCGCTGCCCGCGTTATAGGCGGCGGCGACGAGAACGGCATTGCCGCCCCATTCGTCCATCAGCTGGGAAAGGTGATAATTGCCGAGCAGCACGTTGTAGGAC
>DASZEO010000297.1:0-4159 GCA_035940755.1 Allosphingosinicella sp.
TTCCGACCTAAAAAGCCGCATGTAAAGTGGGTTAGCGAGATTCCTCGGCCGCTTGCCTGCGCTTCGCGAATGGTGCACTCGCATCCTTCATTCTCGCGCCTTTCCGGGGGTTTTCCAGCATGATCCGAAGCCTTGCCGCCGCCTCGCTGTTGCTCGCCTCGACCGCGGTCCTCGCCCAGGATCGGCAAGGCGGCCGCGAGCAGCCGAAGTGGGACGTCAATAATCCCCCGGGGCAGCGCCTGCGCCAGGTGCCGATCAGCGTCTCGGAAGGCACGTGGATGGATGTCGACGTCAGCCCGGACGGGCGAACCGTCGCCTTCGACCTGCTCGGCGACATATATACCATGCCGATCGGCGGCGGCCTGCCGACGCGGATCACCTCCGGACTTTCCTGGGACATGCAGCCGCGTTTCTCCCCCGACGGGCGGCTGATCGCCTTCACCTCCGACCGGGGCGGCGGCGACAATATCTGGGTGATGAATGCCGACGGCTCGGGCGCGCGTGCGATCACGCGCGAGACGTTCGAGCTGCTCAACAACCCCACCTGGAGCCCAGACGGCCAGTATATCGCCGCTCGCAAGCACTTCACGACCCAGCGCTCGCTCGGCACGGGTGAGATCTGGCTCTACCATGTCAGCGGCAACGGCAACGGCGTCCCCCTGGTCCAGCGGCCCAATCCGCAGCACCAGAAGGAGCTCGGGGAGCCGGCTTATGCCCCAGACGGAAGCGCCATCTATTTCAGCCGCAACACCACGCAGGGCCCGATCTTCGAATATGCGCAGGACGCCAACCAGCAGGTGTTCGCGATCGAGCGCTACGACATCGCCACCGGCGAGCACACCCAGGTCGCCGGCGGGGCGGGCGGCGCGGTGCGGCCGACGCCATCGCCCGACGGGCGCTGGCTGGCCTATGTCCACCGCACCGGCGGCCGCAGCCGGCTGTTCGTCAAGGACCTGCGCTCGGGCGAGGAGCATCAGGTCTATGCCGATCTGGACCAGGACCTGCAGGAGACCTGGGCGGTCCACGGCGTCTACCCCATCATGGACTGGACGCCCGACAGCAATTCGATCGTGTTCTGGGCCGGCGGTCGCATCCGCCGCGTCAATGCCGACGGCAGCGGGGCCGCTGAGATTCCGTTCCAGGTCAGCGACACCCGCGCCGTGGTCGATCCGCCGCGCCCGCAGATCGAGGTGGCACCGGCGACCTTCACGACGAGGATGCCGCGCTTCGCGTCGGTTTCGCCGGACGGCAGCCGGGTCGTGTTCGAGACGCTGGGGCGCCTCTACGTCCGCGACCTTGCCGGCGGCGCGGCGCGCCTGCTCACCGCGCCTGACGGCGACTTCCAGCTCTTCCCGAGCTGGTCGCGCGACGGCAGCCGGATCGCCTTCGTGTCGTGGAACGACCGCCGCCTAGGCGAAATCCGCACCGTCTCGCCGGACGGCAGCAACATGCGCACCGTCACTCAGCAGCCGGGCCATTACCGCCGCCCGCGCTTCTCGCCGGACGGCTCCACCATCGTCTACGAGCTGGGCGGCAGCGGCGGCCTTACGTCGAACAACTGGTCCGAGACGACCGGCGTGTTCCACGTCCCCGCCTCTGGGGGCCCCTCGACGCGCATCCTCGGCGACGGTGGCAACCCGCATTTCGGCGCCGCCTCCGACCGCGTCTTCCTGGAGGTCAGCGAGGAGCAGAAGCTCAAGCTCATCAGCGTCGACCTCAACGGCGGCAACCGCCGGGAGCACGCGCAGGGCGACCTCGTCACCACCTATGAGGTGTCGCCGGACGGCCGGTCGCTCATGTTCCGCGAGAATTACAACCTGTTCGTCCTGCCCTTCTTCAGCGGCGCGGCTACGCTTAACGTCGGCGCGCGAGCCAACCAGCTGCCGGTCACTCGAGTGACGACCGGCGGCGGCACCTATCCCAACTGGACTCAGAACGGCCGCCGCCTCGCCTGGAGCCTCGGCCCGACGCTCTACGGCGCCGACACCGCCGACCTGCTGCGCACCGCGCCGGGCGGCAGCTACACGCCGCCGGCCAGCGGCACCTCGCTCGCCGTCACCTCGCGAAGCGACGTGCCGCAGGGGCGCGTGGCGCTGGTGGGCGCACGGATCGTCACTATGGCCGACGATTCCGGCGGCATCATCGACGACGGCGTGATCCTGATCGACGGCAACCGCATCCGCGCCGTCGGCCGCCGCGGCGAAGTCGCCATTCCCGCCGACGCCCGGCAGGTCGACGTCGCCGGCAAGACGATCATCCCGGGCCTGATCGACGGCCATGCCCACGGTCCGCAGGGCGAGGACGATTTGATCCCACAGCAGAACTGGTCGGCGATGAGCCATTTGGCGCTCGGCGTCACGACCATCCACGACCCGTCGAGCACGTCGAGCGAGATCTTCCCCGCCGCGGAGATGCAGCGGGCCGGCATCATCCTCGCGCCGCGGACCTTCTCGTCGGGCGAGATCGTCTACGGCGCTCGAGCGCCGGGCCGCTACGCCCAGATCGACTCCTACGAGGATGCGCTCAACCACGTGCGCCGCCTGCAGGCGGAAGGCGCGCATTCGATCAAGAACTACAATCAGCCGCGCCGCAACCAGCGCCAGCAGGTCACGGCGGCAGCTCGAGCCCAGAACATTCTCGTCGTTCCCGAGGGCGGCTCGCTTTTCTCGATGGACATCAGCCTCATTCAGGACGGCAATTCGACGCTCGAGCACAACATCCCGCAGGCGCGCTTCTACGAAGACGTGCGAAGCCTGTGGGCGCAGACTCGGGTCGGCTACAACCCGACCCTGGTGGTGACCTATGGCGGCCTCGCCGGCGACCCCTACTGGTCTCAGGCGACGCCGGTGTGGAACCACCCGCTGCTGACCCGCCACACCCCGCCGTCCGAGCTCGCCGCTCGGGTGCGGTCGGTGACGGCGCCGCCCGAGCAGTTCGTCGACCAGTATAGCGCCCGCGAGGCGCGTGAGCTGTCGCACCGCGGCGTGCTGGTGAGCATCGGCGGCCACGGCCAGCAGCCGGGCCTGGCCGAGCATTGGGAGCTGTGGTCGTTCGTCCGCGGCGGCGCCACGCCGATCGAGGCACTTCGCTTCGGCACGGTCGATCCGGCGCGGATCTACGGCTTCAGCGACATCGGCACCCTGGAGCCGGGCAAGCTCGCCGATCTGGTGGTGCTCAACGCCGACCCGACCGTGGACATCCAGAATAGCGACGACATCCAGTATGTGATGCAGAACGGCCGCCTCTACGATGCGGCGACGCTCAATGAGACGGTCACCGGCAACCGCCAGCGCCAGCCTTATTTCTGGGAGGAGGAATACCGGACCGGCGCAGTCACGCGCTAGGAATTCGGTAACGCTTGCAGGCGCATAGTCCCCGCTCCCGGGGAGGCGGGCGCCATGGAGTATCAAGGCGGAGGCTTCGAAGCCGCTGGCGAGTTCGCCGCAGTCGCACTGGAGGGGGCGGACCGCCGCTCCGAGCCGCGCCACGAGGGGCTGGTCGACTGCGCCACTCTGATCTTCCGCGGCACCCTCCATGTCGTGCCGGTGGTGAATATTTCGAGCCGCGGAACGATGGTCGAGTGCGAGCTCCAGCCGCGCCTGGGCGAAACCGTGATGATCCGTTTCGCCGGCTGCAGCCCGATCTCCGCCTTCGTCCGCTGGGCCCGCGACGGGCGCCTCGGGCTGAATTTCGGATGCGAGCTCACCATCGGCTGACGGGAAGCGCCGGGTTGACTTGAGGCGGGCCGCTGCCTAGGTGGGCGCCTCGCTTTTTCCAACAACAGCTTCGACCCAGAAAACAGGCAGGCGTCCCGGCCATGAAGATCCGCAATTCGCTCAAATCGCTCAAATCGCGCCACCGCGACTGCCGCGTGATCCGCCGCCGGGGCCGGACCTACGTCATCAACAAGACCAACCGCCGCTTCAAGGCGCGCCAGGGCTGACTCGCGACGCGGCGCGAGCTCGTCACCCTGAACTCGTTTCAGGGTCCAGTTTGGAGCGTGCCGCCTCGATTGCCGCCTCATGCAGTGCGGGTGCAGGCCTGGATGCTGAAACGAGTTCAGCATGACGACTGAAGCCAATCCCCCCACCGCCGTCATCTTCGACGTCGGCAACGTCCTCTACGGCTGGGACCCGGACAGCTTCCTCGTCCGCCAGAT
>DASZEO010000298.1:0-2106 GCA_035940755.1 Allosphingosinicella sp.
CCAGCGCTTCGGCGGCCTCAACGACGAGATGCTTCGGGCGATGCGCCTGGTCGTCGACAGCGGCATCCACGCCAAGGGTTGGACGCGCGAGCGGGCGATCCGGTACATGCTCGACAATAGCGGGATGAGCGAGACCGAGGCCACTTCGGAGGTCGAGCGCTACATCGCCATTCCCGGCCAGGCGCTCGCCTACAAGATCGGCCAGCTCAAGATCCTCGAGCTTCGCGCGCGCGCCGAGCAGGCGCTGGGCGACCGCTTCGACCTTCGCGACTTCCACGCGCAGGTGCTGATGACGGGAGCGCTGCCGCTGACCGTGCTGGAGCGCAAGATCGACGACTGGATCGCGTCGCGCCGGGCCGGATAAGGCGCGCGGGCTTTGCCAGGCGGAGCGGCCGGGGCTTGCGCGCCGCCCGCTCCACGCGGCGCGCTTCAAATCCGGTCCGGCCTCCGCTAAGGCCGCGCCTTTCCGCCGATCGGATGAGGAAGTGACGCTCTACGACCGCTTTGCCGCGCATGTCGCGGACGCCCTCGAAGCGCTCGAGCGGGAAGGCAGCCTGCCGCCCGGCGGCGCGTGCGCGGGCGTCGCGGTCGAGCCGCCGCGCGATGCCTCGCACGGCGATCTTGCCACCAACGCCGCCATGGTGCTGGCCAAGGGCGCAGGAACCAATCCGCGCGCACTGGCCGAGCTGATCGCGCCGAAGCTGGCCGCTCTGCGGGACGTCGAATCGGCGCAGGTGGCCGGTCCGGGCTTCATCAACATTCGCCTAAGCCGCTCCGTCTGGGAAGAGGAGCTTAGCGCGATCCTCAGCGAGGCCGGCGATTACGGCCGGTCCGACATGGGCGCCGGCCAGGGCGTGAACGTCGAATATGTCTCGGCCAACCCGACCGGACCGATGCACATGGGCCATTGCCGCGGCGCCGTCGTCGGCGATGCGCTCGCGTCGCTGCTGGAATATTCGGGGCACCGGGTGATCCGCGAATATTATGTCAACGACGCGGGCGGCCAGGTCGACGTCCTCGCCCGCTCCGCGCACCTTCGCTACCGCGAGGCGCTGGGCGAGGAGATGGGCGAAATCCCGGAGGGCTTCTACCCCGGAGACTATTTGAAGCCGGTGGGCGAGAAGCTCGCCGCCGAACATGGCGCTCGCTTCGCGGCAGCGCCCGAAGCAGAATGGCTGGCGACGTTCCGCAGAACGGCGGTGGCGATGATGCTCGACCAGATTCGCGCCGACCTCATGCTGCTCGGCATCCGCCACGACGTCTTCGCTTCCGAAGCGGAGGTGCACGAGAAGGGCCTGGCCGACGCGGCCCTGGAAACGCTCCGCGCGAAGGACCTCGTCTACCAGGGCCTGCTGGAGCGGCCCAAGAGCCTCGATCCGAACGATGAGTGGGAGCCGGTCGAGCTGACCTTGTTCCGCTCGACCCAATTCGGCGACGATCAGGACCGGCCGCTCAAGAAGTCGGACGGCAGCTGGACCTATTTCGGCGGCGACCTCGCCTACCATTTCCAGAAGGCGCAGGATGCCGACCAGCTGATCGACATCTGGGGCGCCGACCATTCCGGCACGGTCAAACGAATCCGCGCGGCGGTGGCGGCGCTGACCGACGGCAAGGTGCCGTTCGACGTCAAGCTGGTGCAAATGGTCCGGCTCCTGCGAGCCGGCGAGCCGGTCAAGATGTCGAAGCGGGCCGGGAATTTCGTCACCCTTGCCGACGTCGTGGGCGAAGTCGGCAAGGACGTGGTGCGCTTCACCATGCTCACCCGCAAGGCCGACGCTCCGATGGATTTCGACTTCGCCAAGGTCGTCGAGGCGTCGAAGGACAATCCGGTTTTCTACGTGCAATACGCGCATGCCCGCATTTCGTCGCTGTACAGGAAAGCGGCGGAGGCGGGCGTGGACCTGGCGGCGCCGGCCGATCTCTCTCTGCTCGACGAGGACGAGCTGGCGCTGGTGAAGCTCGCCGCCCAATTTCCCCGCATTGTCGAAGGCGGCGCCGTCGCTCGAGAACCGCACCGGATCGCCTTCTACCTCGGCGACCTCGCCGCCGCGTTCCACGCCTTGTGGAACAAAGGTAATGACGAGCCCGAAAAGCGTTTCCTTGTGG
>DASZEO010000299.1:0-3082 GCA_035940755.1 Allosphingosinicella sp.
GGCATGCCCATCACGCCCAGGATGTGCATCGGGAAGAAAGCGAGGTGGAAGCCCAGGAACGTGACCCAGAAGGTGAGCTTGCCGAGGCTCTCCGACATCATCCGGCCGGCCAGCTTCGGGAACCAGTAGGTCACCGCCCCGAGCAGCGGAAACACGGCGCCGCCGATCAGCACGTAGTGGAAGTGGGCGACGACGAAGAAGCTGTCGTGGAGCTGGAGGTCCAAAGGAACGCTGGCCAGCATCACGCCCGTCATGCCGCCCATGACGAAGGTGACGATGAAGCCGACGACGTAGAGCATAGGCGTCTGGAAGCGCGGCCGCCCGTCCCAGATGGTCGCGATCCAGCAGAAGATCTGGATGCCGGCGGGGATCGCCACGGTCATGCTGGCGGTGGTGTAGAAGGCATAGCCGAGCCGCGGCAGGCCGGTCGCGAACATGTGGTGGACCCAAAGCCCGAAGGCGAGCAGCCCGGTCGCCACGAGCGAAAACACGATGGCCGAGTAGCCGAAGGTCGGGCGGCGGCTGAACGTCTGCACCATCTCGCTGACGAAGCCGGTGCCCGGCAGGAAGATGATGTAGACCTCGGGATGGCCGAAGAACCAGAACAGGTGCTGCCAGAGCAGCGAATCGCCGTTCTCATAGGGGTTGAAGAACTGGGTGCCGACGAGCCGGTCGGCGATCAACATGCCCGAAGCCAGGGTGACGGAAGGCATCGAGAAGATCACCATCAGCGACACGACCAGCATCGCCCAGCAGAAGAGCGGCATGCGCGCCAGGGTCATACCCGGCGCCCGCTGCTTGAGGATCGTCGCCGTGATCTCGACGGCTACGGCGAGCGCGGCGACCTCGGTGAAGGTCACCATCTGCGCCCAGATGTCGACCCGTTTGCCGGGTGAATATTCCGGCCCTGAAAGCGGCGTGTAGGCGAACCAGCCGGCGTCGGGACCGACGTTGAGAATGAACGCGACCCACAGCAGCACGCCGCCGGCGAGGTAGACGAAATAGCTGAAGGCGTTGAGCCGCGGGAAAGCGACGGCGCGGGTGCCGAGCATGAGCGGAATGACGAACACTGCGATCGCGTCCATCACCGGCACGGCGAACAGGAACATCATCGTCGTGCCGTGCATCGTGAAGATCTGGTTGTACCGGTCGGGGCCGATCAGGCCGCTTTCCGGCCGCGCCAGCTGCAGGCGCATGAGCAGCGCCAGGACGCCCCCCAGAGCGAGGAAGATGAAGGCCGTGACGAGGTAGCGCCGGCCGATCGCCTTGTGGTTGACCTCGCTCAGCCAGCCCCAGATGCCGGGCTTGCGGCCCCACGTCTTCTCGAGCCGCGCGTGGAGCGCCTCGCCGGTCAGATCGTGGCCATCGCGGTCATGGTCGCGGGGCGACATCTTCGCCTTCATTGCAGCGTCTCCAGATAGGCGACGATGGCATGAAGCTCGGCGGGCTCGAGGCCTATGACGGGCATGTTGTTCCCCGGCTTGGCGGATTGCGGATCGGCGATCCAGGCATAGAGGTGGCCGCGGTTCATCGGGTAGGTGCCGGCGCCGATCGAGCGGCGGCTGGCGACATGGGTGAGGTCGGGCGCGACCTGGCCCGACGCGGGCGTGCCGGCGATGTTGTGGCATGCGGCGCATTCGCGCGAGGTCACGTAGTTATAGCCGGCGCGGGCGAGCGGCGTGGTCGGCGGCGGCGGGAGCGTCCCCTGGCGCTGCTGCCAGGCGGCGAAGGCGGAGGGCGATTCAACCGTCACGTCGAGCGCCATGTGAGCGTGCTGGAGCCCGCAAAATTCGGCGCACTGGCCGCGATAGACGCCGACGCGCAGCGGGCGCAGGACGACGTCGTTGATGCGGCCCGGGATGAGGTCCTGCTTGCCGGCGAGGTTCGGCACCCAGAAGCTGTGGATGACGTCGTTCGACTTCAGCGTGATGTGGACCGGAACGCCGACCGGGAGATGAAGCTCGTTGGCGGTGCGGATGATCCGGCTCGGGTCGTGGCTCATGTAGCGCACGTCCCACCACCATTGGTTGGCGACGATCTCGATGTCGAGCGCCGGCGAGGCCGACGCTTGGGCGAGCCGCCGGTCGCCGAGCCAGCTCGCCACCGCAAGGCCGCCGAGGATCAGCGAGATGAGCGCCACCCAGCCGATCAGCACCGTGCCGAGCGGTCCCTCGCGGCTCTCGCCGTCGTCGGCGAGCCCGTCCCGGCTTTTGCCTTGGCGGCGGAACATCGCGACGGCCAGGAAGGCGAGGACCGCCAGGTAGACGAGGCCGGTGACGACGATGAAGGCGGCGAACAGGCCGTTGAACAGCTCGGTGTGTCGCCCGTCGCCGCCGGTGATCGACTGGACCGTGTCGCAGCCTGCCAGCAAGGCGAGCGGGAGGAGGAGGAGGGGCGCGCGGCGCATCATTCCTCGGTCGCGTCGTCGGCTTTGGGGGTGGTGCGGCGCATCGCTTTGCGCTCGTCGATCGTCAGCGGCTCGGTGTTGCGCAACTCGTCGGCGCGGCCCGGCAGAACGTCCTGGCGCGGCTGGGCCGACATGGCGCGGACGAAGGCGGCGAGCTCCCAGGCCTGGGTCTCGGTGATCCGCCCCTGGAAGGCGGGCATGCCGTTCGGGCGCCCGTAGAGGATCGTCGTGACGATATCCTCCATCCGGCCGCCATAGCGCCACTCGTCGTCCATCAGCGGCGGGCCCATCCCGCCGCCGCCATGGGCGTGGCAGCCCGAGCAGTTCATCCAGGCGAACAGCCGCTGGCCCTGGGCGATGTGGAAGGCATTGCCCTCGTAGAGCGGCCCGCGCGGATCGCCGGCGATGGCCGCGGTCTCCGACACCGGAGCGCCGCGATATTCGCGGGACTCGCGGTCGCAGCCGGCGATGAGGAGGAGGGACAAAACGGGCAGCAGCGACACGCCGCGATTCCACTGCAGGGGCCGATCAGCGCGGCAGGGCGAAGACATAGAGCCTGCCTCCCGCATTGGTGCGTGCCGGAAGATCGGGCACGGCGTTGACGAAGCCGAGCGCCGAAGTGGGATCGCCGCGGTCGAGCGCCCCGGAGACGATGGCTCCGGACCAGCCGCCGAT
>DASZEO010000300.1:0-1709 GCA_035940755.1 Allosphingosinicella sp.
GATCGACGACCTATATGTAGCCGATGAAATCGGTGTTGGTGAGCGCGAGGCCGGTGCCAAGGCGAGCGATGAGCACCTGATCGACGCCGCCGAAGCCGTCGGCGTCGTAGAAGAGCTGGCCGGTCCCGGCATTGTAGATCATGCGGTCGCCCGCATCCGCAGCGGCCCCCCCGACATGGAACGCGGCCGCGGACAAGCCGCCGCTGGCGGCGATGCCGGTGAAGACGGCGCGGTCGAACACGATCCTGTCGACGCCATGGGTGAAGTCGGTGATCTGGTCGACGTTGCTGGACCGGTTGGGCTCGGTGTTGAAGTAGAACAGGTCGGCGCCGTCGCCGCCGGTCATCCTGTCGTTGCCGGTCTCGCCGAACAGCTTGTCGTCGCCATTGCCGCCGAGCAGCGTATCGCTGGCGACACCGCCATGCAGCTCGTCGGCCCCGACGCCGCCGTCGAGCGTGTCGTCATTGCCGCCGCCGAACAGCCTGTCGTTGCCGCCGCGGCCGTTCAGCGTGTCGTAGCCGTTCTCGCCCTTCAGCAAGTTGGCGGCGCTGGTGCCGGTGATGGTGTTGTTCTGGCCGTTGCCGGCGCCGTTGAGGGCGCCGGGGAGCAGGACCAGATTCTCGACATGGCCGCCTAGCGTGAAGTCGACGCTGGTGCGGACCGTGTCGGTCCCTTCATCCGGCAACTCGAAAGTGCGGTCGCCGACATTGTCTACGAAGTAGAGATCGTCGCCGCCGCCGCCGGTCATCAGGTCGCTGTCGCCGCCGCCGTCGATGCGGTTGGCGGCACCGTTGCCGACGATCTCGTTGGCGCCGCCATTGCCGGTGCCATTGATAGCCTCGTCGCCGGTCAGACGCAGATCCTCCACCTGGTCGCCGAGCGTGAAGCTGACCGAGCTGCTGACCGTGTCGTGCCCGCCGGCGGAAGCCGTCTCGAGCACCTGGTCACCCACATTGTCGACGAGGTACGTGTCGTTGCCGTTGCCCCCGGTCATCGCGTCGGCGCCGGCCAGCCCGTCGAGCGTGTCGTCGCCTTCGTCGCCGCCGATCAGATTATCAAGACCGTTGCCCGTGCCGGTGAAATTTTCGATCCCCTGATACTGAAGCCCCTCGACATTGTCGCCAAGCGTCAGAGAGACCAGAGTGGTGAGGATCGCATCGCTTCCCTCGTCCGCTTCCTCAATCACCACGTCGCCGCTGTCGCCGACGAAATAGCCGTCATCGCCGAGGCCACCGCGCATCTCGTCAGCGCCTGCTCCGCCGTTGAGCGCGTCGTTTCCCGCGCCGCCGCGAATAATGTTCGCGCCGTCATTGCCCGTCAGCTGCTGCCCGGTCGCGGAAGTGCCCGTCAGGTTCTCGAAATTGTCGAGGCCTCCGAGGGTGAAGGTGGCCAGCGTCGTCAGGATCTCGTCCGTCCCCGCCCCGGCGTCCTCGGTCACCACGTCGAGCGCATCATCCACATGGTAGGAATCGTCGCCGACGCCCCCCGTCATCGAATCGATGCCGGTTCCGCCGTCGAGGACGTCGTTTCCGGCTCCGCCGTTCAGCGTGTCGGCGCCGGCCAGCGCCGTGAGAATGTCCGCTCCGGCCGCGCCTGAGAGCTTGTCGTGCATCGCCGAACCTTCGACGGTGAACGCCGTGTCCAAGGTAGGCGTCGGCTCGAAGCGCACGCCGGCCGAGTACGGATCGGCGAGGTCGCCCTGGCTCACG
>DASZEO010000301.1:0-6553 GCA_035940755.1 Allosphingosinicella sp.
GCGCGCGCGGAAGCCGAACCGGCACCGAAGCCGGAAAAGAAGGCCGAGAGCTGGTGGGAGACGCTGCGCTTCTTCCTGATCCTGTTCGTCGCGGCGGTGGCGATCCGAAGCTTCCTGTTCGCGCCGTTCAGCATTCCTTCGGGCTCGATGCTCCCGAACCTGATGATCGGCGACTATCTGTTCGTGTCGAAATGGCCCTACGGCTATTCGCGCTACTCCTTCCCGTTCGGGATCGCGTCCTTCGGCGGCCGGGTCGCCGGCGGCCTGCCGGCGCGCGGGGACATCGTCGTGTTCCGCTATCCCGGCGGCGCCGACGAGGATTTCGTGAAGCGGGTGATCGGCCTTCCCGGCGACACGATCGAGGTACGCGGAGGCGTCGTCATCCTCAATGGGCGCCCCGTCGCGCGCCAGCGCATTGCGGATTTCGCCGTTCCGCTGACGCCCAACAGCCCCTGCCGGCAGGGCGGCGCGACGCGCCTCGTCGCGGATGCCGAGGGCCACCGCGTCTGCGCCTATCCGCGCTTCCGCGAAACCCTGCCGGGCGGGCGCAGCTACGAGGTGCTCGACCAGGTCGAAGGCGGCGAGGGCGATACCCGCGCGCCGATCGTGGTTCCGGAAGGTGAGTTGTTCGTGATGGGCGACAATCGCGACGATAGCCTCGACAGCCGCTTCGACGTTGCCGAGGGCGGCGTGGGGCTGCTGCCGGTCGACAACCTGCTTGGGCGCGCGACCATCGCCTTCTGGTCCACCGACGGCTCGGCCCAGTGGCTGAAGCCCTGGACCTGGTTCAGCGCTGCGCGCTGGGACCGGATCGGCCAAACCTGGTGATCAGCGACCTTGCCGGGTGGCTCGAAGCGACGACGGGCCACCGCCCCGGCGAGCTGGCCCTGTTCGAAATGGCCCTGACCCATTCCAGCGTCGGCGAGCTCAATTACGAGCGGCTCGAATTTCTCGGCGACCGGGTGCTCGGCCTCGCCACGGCCGCCTGGCTGTTCGAACTCTTCCCGGAGGAAGCGGAGGGCAAGCTTTCGCGGCGGCTCAACGTGCTGGTGTCGCGCGCGGTCTGCGCCGACGTCGCCCGGGCGATCGGCGTTCCGGAGCGGATGCGGCTCGGCAAGCAGGCGCGCGAGGACGGGGCCGAGGACAGCGACAACGTTCTCGGCGACATCGTCGAGGCGTTGATCGGCGCCGTCTATCTCGACGCTGGTTTCGAGGCGGCGGAGGATGTCGTTCAGCGTCTGTGGGCCGAGCGCGTGGACGAGCTCGAGCGCGCGCCCAAGCACCCCAAGTCGGTGCTCCAGGAATGGGCCGCGAAGAACAACCGCAAGCCCCCTGCGTACGAGCTGATCGGCCGTTCGGGCCCGCAGCACGCTCCCAGCTTCATCGTCGAGGTTTCGATCGGGGGCGTCGGCCAGGCACGCGGGGAAGGCACCAGCAAGCACGAGGCCGAGACGGCCGCCGCCGAGGCGCTGCTCGAGCAGGTGGCGTGAGCCGGCGCTGCGGCTTCGTGGCGGTCGTCGGCGCGCCGAACGCGGGCAAGTCCACGCTGGTCAACGCGCTGGTCGGGCAGAAGGTGGCCATCGTCACGCCCAAGGCGCAGACGACACGCACCCGGCTGATGGGCATCGCCCTCCACGGCGAAACGCAGATCCTGCTGATCGACACGCCCGGCATCTTCAATCCGAAGCGGCGGCTCGACCGGGCGATGGTGGCCGCGGCCTGGAGCAGCGCCCAGGATGCCGACCTGCTGGCTGTGGTCGTCGACGCGGCTGCCGGCCTCACCCGCGGCGTCGGCGAAATGCTGGACCGGCTCGCCGAACGGCGCGAGCCGAAGATCCTCGTCCTCAACAAGGTCGACTTGGTGAAGAAGGAGACGTTGCTGACGCTTGCCACCGAGCTGAACGGCCGCGCCGGCTTCGAGGAGATCCTCATGATCTCGGCCGCCACCGGCGATGGCGTAGCCGATCTCAAAGCGGCGATGGCGGCGCGAATGCCGGAGGGGCCGTGGCACTTTCCCGAAGACCAGGTGTCGGACGCGACCGACCGGATGCTCGCCGCCGAGGTGACGCGCGAGCAGCTCTACCACCAGCTCCACGCCGAGCTTCCCTATGACAGCGCTATCGAGACCGAGCGGTTCGAGGAGCGGCGCGACGGCTCCGCCGCCATCCACCAGCAGATTCTGGTGGCGCGCGACAGCCAGAAGGCGATCATCCTCGGCAAGGGCGGCAGCCGAATCCGCGCCATCGGCGAAGCGGCACGAAACGAGCTGTCGCGGCTGCTCGGCCGCAAGGTCCACCTGTTCCTCCACGTCAAGGTCAACCCAAAGTGGGAGGAAGACCGAAGCCTCTACCAGCAGATCGGCCTCGAGTGGGTGGAGTGACTGTTCTGCCTCGCATCAGGTGAGCGTCCTCACCTCCGCGCATCAATTCATCGCAAAACATCCATTTCGGATTGACTATTCACCAAAATGGAGGAATATCGGCCGGCAACGCAACTCGTCCTTCTTGGCCGAGAGTCGGAGCGGGCCGGGCGCCTTAGGCCAAGGGGCGTCCGGCTTCCCGCTTCAGCCGAGCACCTCCTCCACCCACGCCGGCACCAGCTCTCCGGCTCTGCCGATGCGGCTTTCGTGGAAGTGATAGCCGCCGAGGCTCGGCTCGAGGTTCATCTCCAAAGCGCGAGCGCCGCAATAGCGCGCCGTCTGCACGAAGCCGGCCGCCGGATAGACCGCGCCCGACGTGCCGATCGAGACGAACAGAGTGGCAGCCATGAGGGCCGCGTCGATCCGCTCCATCTCGTGAGGCATCTCGCCGAACCACACGATGTCGGGCCGAAGCCTGCCGGCCTTCCCGCATCGCGGGCAAGGGGGATGATCGCCGAGATCCTTTTCCCACGGCACGCGCGCGCCGCAGGCGAGGCACCAGGCGGATTTGAGCTCGCCGTGCATGTGCAGCACCCGCTTCGCGCCGGCGCGCTCGTGCAGGTCGTCGACATTCTGGGTTACGATCAGGAGCTGGCCCGGCCACTCGGCGTCAAGCCGCGCCAGCGCACGGTGCGCGGCGTTCGGCTCCACCTCCCGAAGCCGCGCCCGCCTTGCATCGTAGAACGCCTGGACCAGCGCCGGATCGCGCGCGAACGCTTCGGGAGTCGCCACGTCCTCGACTCGATGCCCCTCCCACAGGCCGTCGGGGCCGCGGAAGGTGGCAAGGCCGCTCTCGGCGGAAATGCCGGCGCCGGTGAGGATGACGATGTTGCCGACCTCACGCACGGGCTCAGTCGTCGTTCTGGATGAGGCGGAGGAGCGATCCGTCGGCGTCGATCAGGTATCCGATCCGTAAGCCCCCCTGCTCCCGCACGGGCTGAAGCCTCGGCCACCCCGCCTGCCGCTCCGGCACCCCGGCGGCGCGGCACGTCTCATAGAAGCCGTCGACGTCGTCCAGGCGAAGGCAGCAGCTGAACCAGCTCTCGGCAGGGTCCAGCTCGGGGTGCGGGAAGAACTCCAGCGCCATCTCGCCGCGCGTGAGGATCATCCACGAACCGTCCCGCCAGCGCTCCTCGAACCCCAAGGCCCGGTAGAAGGCCGCCGTAGCCCCGAACTCACGGGACGGCAGGTTGGCAACAGCGCGATCCAATAGAACCTCCTCTGCGACTTCACGACATCTCCGTCCGTAACGGTGTGCTTCGCCAGGGCAAGCCGTACGGTCGAGCGTCGCCCAGTCGGAGGGCCCGCACACCGAGTTTTAAACTCTCCCCGGCTATGGCGGGCCGATGCAGGCCGAGATCGTCTCCCCGCCGCCGCCGGCGTCCCTGCGCCTGTCGTGGGCCAGCGCCGCGCGGGTGACGGTGCCGGCGGTGATGCTCGCCACCCTCTTCTTCGAGCTGGCGCTGGCGGAGCGGAAATATGCCTTGTTCGGCGGCGGCTTCGGCCAGTCGCAGACCCTCGATGCGCCCCTCGAGATCGGCGCGTTCCTCGTGGCGCTGCTCACCTGCCAGGGCTTCGTCTTCTACCTGCTTTACCGGCTGCTGTGGCGGCTCCACGGCGCGCGCGCCGGCGGACCCATCTTCCACCTCAATTTCGTCTTCCTCGTCGGCGGCGCGTGGATCGGTGCTGTCATCGCCAAATACGAGGCCCTGTCCTATTTCAGCGACGCGATGAGCTTCCAGATCGTCCGCAACCTGGGCGGCGGGAGCCTGGCGGGAGCACTGCTCTACAGCCTCAACGAAAGCGTGCTGATCCTGATCTGCGCCGGCGTCGCGCTGGTGGTCTATGGCGTCGCGCTGCTGGTTCTTCGCCGGCGCTGGCGCGGCGCGAGGTGCGTTGAAGACCGGACGCGGCTCACCGGCAGGCAGACGCTGCTCGCCTTTGTGGCGATCGCCCTGCTGCTGTTTGGCGCCAACCGGGTGCCCGACGCTCGGGCGGCGCTGGCGCGGTTCAACAGCGTCATCGCCCTCGCCACCGTCCTTCATTACGCAACGGACTGGGACCGCGACGGCTGGAGCTTCTATTCCCACCCGATCGACCGCCAGCCGTTCGACGGCAACCGACATCCCTATGCGCTCGACATTCCCGGCAACGGCATCGACGAGGACGGCTATGGCGGCGACCTCGCTTTCGGCGGCGGCACCGGCGAGGTCCCGGCGCCGCCCATCGTGGGGCGCAAGCGCCACGTCGTCCTCATCGTCCTGGAAAGCACGCGCGCCGATTCGGTCGGCATGCGCGTCGGCGGCCGCCGGGTGGCGCCGACGCTCGAGGCGCTCGCCGCGAGCGGGAGCGCCGCTCGGGAAGCCTACAGCCATGTCGGCTTCACCACCGAGTCGCTGCAGAGCCTGTTCACCGGCGAGTTCGAGCCCGACGGGCGCCAGTCGCTGGTCTCGGACTTCCTCGCCAACGGCTACGAAGTCGGGGTCTTTTCAAGCCAGGCTGAGGATTGGGGCGGCACCGCCGAACGCGTCGGACTGCGCCGCGCCGGCACCTATGTCGACGCCGCTCGCCTGAGCGAAGAGCGCGCCTTCGCCTTCGGAGCCACCGGGTCGCTGCTGCTCGACGGCAAGGTCCTGTTGCGCGAATTCGACCGCCGCCTTGGGCGGCCGGAGCAATGGCGGCGGCCCCATTTCCTGTATTTCAACCTCCAGTCCGCCCACTTCCCCTATTCGGCGCCGGGCATGGACCGAATCCTGCCCGGCGAGCCGATCCCGCGCAGCGAGATCAAGGCCGCCAACCGGGAATGGGTGGCGCGAACCTACTGGAACGCCGTCGCCTACAACGACCGGCTGATCGCGGCGCTGCTGGCGCGGCTTCGGCGGCTGGGGGTGCTCGAGGATACTCTGGTGGTCGTCACCGCCGATCATGGCGAGTCGCTGTTCGATGACGCCTTCCTCGGCCACGGCCATGCGCTAAACCCGCAGCAGACGCGGATCCCGTTCATTCTCAGCGACCCGGGCGTGGCGCTGCCGACGCCGCTCGGCCTGGCCGACATGCGCTCGATCATCCTTCACGCCGCCGGAGCCCCGGTGCCGGTGCGGCCCTCAGGCGCGGTGTTCCAGTATCTGGGGAGCCTCGACCGCCCCGGCTCGATCGGCACCGTTTCGGCCGGGGGCCAGTGGACCATCTTCAACCTGTTCACCGAATCGGTGTGGACCAGCCGGAGCGGCCGCTGGACGCGCTATTCGGCGCTTCGGGGAAGCGAGCGGGCACAGGCGGACGCCCTGATCGACCGCTGGGCGCGCGAGCGCTGGCGCCGCCACCTGCGGGATCGAAACCGCACCTGAAAATTGAGGCTCCGGCGCGGCCAATGCGCCGGAGCCTCCGGGGAGAAAGGTTCAGCCGCCGTTCGGAGCGGGCGTATCGACCTTGATGTCCGCGTCGATCTTGTCGGCGCCGCCGCCGCCGATCAGGCCGCGGCCGAACAGCAGGAACAGAACGACGATCACGGCAATCAGAAGCACGACCGCGAGGATGGTGCCGCCGCCTCCGCCGCCGCCGTCGGTGGTGACGATGGTCTCTCTTTCACGCTCGGCCATGACTATACTCCTTGGATCGTTGCGGAGCCTCAACGCTGCGACGGGGCGGCTGTTCCGCGCGTGCGCGTGCTTGCGGCGGCGCGCCGCCTCGCCCATGAAGCGCAGCGAAGGAGGCGCCATGACCCGCATCGGCATCCTCGGGGCGTCGGGCCGGATGGGCCGGGCGATCGCCGCCGCGCTGCAGGACAGCGCCGACGCACGGCTCGGCGGCCGCCTGAGCCGCGGCGAGGATCCCAATGCCCTAGCCGGCGGGTGCGACGTGCTGGTGGATTTCTCTGCGCCGGAGCCGCTCCAGCGCCACCTCGACGCCGCGGTCGCTGCGGCGACGCCGATCCTGATCGGGACGACCGGCCTGGAAGCCGCGCATCAGGAAGCGATCGACCGGGCAGCCCGTAAGGTCGCTGTACTCCAGGCGGCCAATACGTCGCTGGGCGTCAACCTGCTCGCGCATCTGGTGCGGCAGGCGGCGGAGCGGCTCGGCGAGGATTGGGACATAGAGATCGTCGAGATGCACCACCGCCACAAGGTCGACGCG
>DASZEO010000302.1:0-4148 GCA_035940755.1 Allosphingosinicella sp.
CGGCCGGCCGAGATGCGCCTCGGAAACGAGCGAGCAAAGGTTGCGGTAGCCCGCCTCGTCCTGGGCGTAGAGGGCGAGCCAGTCGATCGTCAGCGCCCTCCCCTCCGGCACCCCGGGCCGGGCCACTCCAAGCAAAGTGGCGATGATCGGCTGCACGCCTTCGGCCCGGCAGGCGTCGGTGAACGGCATGGCGCCGTAGAGGCCGTTGCGGTCCGTCAGCGCGGCGGCGGGAAAGTCGAGTCGCTTGGCCTGCTTCGCCACCGCCTTCGGATCGATCGCGCCTTCGAGCATCGTGTAGCAGGAGAAGATTCGCAGCGGGACGTAAGGCGCGGCCATGGCCGGACTATAAGCGGCTTAGCGATTCGCGAAACCGGCGCGGCCGGACTTGTCCACAGAAACCGGTTTACTGGCCGCCGGTAAGCTGACGAATCTCCCGCACGCGTTCTTCGTAGGCGGCGGCGACGCAGGACTCGGTCGAGCACCTTTCCCGGCGGGCGAGGAAGCGGTCGCGGCTTCGGCGCAGCTGCTGGCGGGTCGAGCCGTCCGCCCGCGCCATCTCGGCATAATAGACCGAGGCCATGCGCCGGTCGCGGGAGGCCAGATCGGGACTGGCGCAGACCATCCGCTCGGTGCGTGTGCCCGCCTGCCGGCAATTGTAGCTCGGCCGCGCCTGCCCCGCCGCGGCAGTAGCGTCGCGCTTCGGCTGGGGCTGCGGCGGCGGCTGCCGCTGAGGGCGAGGCTGTGGCTGAGGCTGCGCTTGCCTCTGCACCGGCTGCACCGGCTGAACCGGAACGGCCGGCGCGGACGGCGGCGGGACCGGCTCGGCAGTCGCCACCTGGCGAAGCGGCACGGCCGGCGGCAGCCCACCGATGGTGGCGAGCCGGTAGATGATCGGCTCGGCGCCGCTCATCTGGTAGACGAGGCCGCTGCCGTCGACCGCCGCCTGGGCCGCATATTCGACCTCGGCCGCCAGCCGCCGCTCGCCGTCGAAGGCGTTCTCAGTCCCCGGCGGAAGCTCGAGCACGAAGCGGCCGGTGCAGACGGTGACGTTGAGCGCCTCGTCGCGCGACTTCACCACCGGCTGTTCCATCCGCACCACCGAGGCGGTGGCGATGTCGTCGAGCAGCCGCTCGTCGCGGCCGCGGATCCGCTGCGCCTCGTCGAACGCATATTCCTTGAGCCGGTCGTAGGTGAGCTCGGACGCGCAGGCGCGCCGAAGCTGCGCCTCGCGCTCGCGCCGCACCTCGTTCGGCCCCTTCTCGCCGGCCGGATCCTTCTTGTGCATCCAGTCGCACGCACCGGTGGCGGCGGTGACGGCGATCAGCGCCAGCGCGCGCAGCAGAAAGGTTCGAGTGTCGGGCACGCGCGTGCAACGCAGAAGCCGGGCCATCTTTCCACGGGGGCGGCCGAGGTCAGCGATTGATCGGTTCGCCCATCCGCCCGTTCGGGCCCCACAGGTAGAAGAGCGCGTGTCCGCGAATGTCACGGATCGGCAATCGGTCTACCCCCATCTCGGCGCGGGGGACGCGGCTGTCGGCGCTCTGGTCGCGATTGTCTCCCAGCACGAAGACGAAACCGGGCGCGATCTGCTGTTCCGGCATGTCGTCGAGCGGGCTCTGGCCCCTGTCGAGGATCTCGTGCGACCCTGCCTCGCCCGGAAAACGTTCCGACAACCGGCGCGCCTGCGTCCCGTACATGTCGGGCGGCACCCGCTCGGTCCGGACGAACCGCTGCCGAACCGGCTGGCCGTTGAGGATGACGATTCCGCCCGTCATGGCGATCCGATCGCCGGGAAGCGCAGCCACCCTCTTGATGTAGACGGCCTGGCCGAGGTTCAGGAGAATGACGTCGCCGCGCCTCAACACGCCTGGGCCGCGCATGTCGGCCAGGATGTGGTCGTTCTTCAGGAAGGTCGGCGCCATGGCTTCCGACGGTATGTAGAAGACCTTGTAGGTGCTCTGCGTGAAATCCGGGATCAGGGCATTAGCTGCCGATATGGCCAGCAGGGTACCGACTATTCCGTACCACCGGGACCACCAGGGTCCGGATGGCTGTAAGCGGGCGCTGGCTCGCCAGCTCAGGATGATGGAGCCGAGGTACACCGCGACGAGCGCGGCGATGATAATGCCGACAAGGGTCAGCCACGAGACGAAGGTCAATGTCGGAAGGAACCGATAGCCGAGCACGAGAAGGCCCAGCACCGACCAGGGCGCCAACAGGAACAGCGCCGCGGCGCGGCCGCGCTGAACGCGAAGCAGCCCGAGGCCCGGCATAAGGAGGTTGAGAGCGGCTATGCCGATCCGCGCCGGGATCGGGCGTTTCGCCGCCTCGTTCATTCGAGCACGCCCTCGTGCAGCCTCAGCACCCGGTCCATCTTTCCCGCGATCCGCTCATTGTGGGTGGCTACGAGGGCTGCGCTGCCTTCGTCGCGGACCAGGCGAAGGAACTCGGCGAAGACGATGTCGGCGGTCGCCTCGTCGAGATTGCCGGTGGGCTCGTCGGCCAGCACCAGAGCCGGGCGGTTGGCGAGCGCGCGGCCGACGGCGACGCGCTGCTGCTCGCCGCCGGAAAGCTTGCTCGGACGGTGGGTCAGGCGCTCGGCGAGGCCCAGGGTGCCGAGCAGCGACTGCGCCCGCTGCTGCGCCTCCTCGCGGCCGGCGCCGCGCACAAGCTGCGGGATGACCACGTTTTCGAGCGCGGAGAAATCGGGCAGCAGGTGGTGGAACTGGTAGACGAAGCCGAGCGTGTCCCGCCGGACGCGGGTCCGGTTCGCGTCGGACAGCTCGGCCACCTCCTCGCCGGCGATCCGGATCGAGCCTTCGAAGCCGCCCTCGAGCAGCCCGACCGCCTGAAGCAAGGTCGACTTGCCCGACCCCGACGGCCCGAGCAGCGCCACGATCTCGCCCTGACGGACGTCCAGATCGATGCCGCGAAGGACGTCGATCCGCACGCCCGCCTGCTCGAACGTCCGCTTGAGGCCGCGGACCTCAAGGACTTCATTCATAACGCAGTACCTGGACGGGGTCCGTGCTAGCCGCCTTCCAGGCCGGATAGAGCGTGGCGAGGAAGCTCAGGACCAGCGCCATCACCACTATCGCCGTCACCTCGAAGGGATCGGTCTTGGCCGGCAGCTCAGTGAGGAAGCGCACGGAGGGATCCCACAGATTCTGGCCCGTCACCCACTGGACGAACGCCACGACCCCCTGGCGATAGTAGAGGAAGATCGCGCCCAGCCCCATGCCGGCGGCGATGCCGAGCACGCCGATGGTGACGCCGACGGTCATGAACACCTTCATCAGGCCGGATCGGGTCGCACCCATCGTGCGCAATATGGCGATGTCGCGGGTCTTGGCGCGCACCAGCATGATCAGCGAGGAGAGGATGTTGAAGACCGCCACCAGGACGATGATCGACAGCACGACGAACATCGCCACCCGCTCCACCTGAAGCGCCTCGAACAGGGCCGAGTTCATCGAACGCCAGTCGTTGACGATGGCACGGCTGCCGAGCGAGGCGGTCAGCGGGGCCAATATCTCCTGGACCCGGTCCGCGTCCGCCGTCTCGACCTCGATCATGCCGACCGCGTCGTCCATCATGAGGAAGTTCTGCGCCTCTTCCAGAGGCATGACGACGAACGCCTTGTCGAAATCGTAGAGGCCGACCTCGAAGATGGCGGCGACTCGATAGTCGACGATCCTGGGAACCGTCCCGAACGGCGTCGTCCGCCCCTGCGGCGAAAGGATGGTGATCGAGCTTCCGACGCTCAGCCCGAGCAACTCGGCCAGGCGCGAGCCGATCGCGACATTCTCACTCCCGGGGCGCAGGTCGGCCATCGAGCCGGCGATGACGTTGCGGTTGAGCGTCGGGTTGGTGAGGATGTCCTGGCGCGGAACGCCGCGCAGCAGGATCGCCTCCACGCGCCCCTCGTTGGTCGCCATCAAGGGCTGCTCGATCAGCGCCGAGGCGGAGACGACGCCGGGCGTGCGGCGGGCCTGGTCGAGGATCGGACGCCAATTGTCGAGGCGTCCGCCATAGCCGGTGATGACGGCATGGCCGTTCAACCCCACCACCTTGTCGAACAGCTCGGCGCGAAAGCCGTTCATGACGCTCATGACGATGATCAGGGCGGCGACGCCGAGCATCACCGC
>DASZEO010000303.1:0-4504 GCA_035940755.1 Allosphingosinicella sp.
CGCGACGCGTCCGGCTTGCGAAGGGCGGCCGTAAATCCGATCCAGCACCCGCGCCGTTTCCAGAAGGCCGGTGGTGGAGTCGGCGAAGCCCTGGCCTGCCGCCAGTGACCGAGCCCATTGCGAGGCGGCGCGCCCGCCCCAGGCATCGGGCGGCGAGGCGAGGGCGCGGCGGGTCGTCCCGGTGAAATGCTCCGCTTCGAAATCGTAGAAGGAGCCGCCGACGTTACGCATCGCCGCGCCGCCCTGCGTTCCGTAAAAGTCGGCGGAGATGACGGCGTCGCAGCCGACCTGCAGGCGCCAGGAACAGGCTATTCGGACCGTCGCTCCGGTCCCGAGCGTCAGCGTCACCGCGGCATAATCTTCCACCTGTCCCTCCCGCAGCGGCCTGCCTGCGGCGTATAGCGAGGAGGCGACGTCGACGACCTGCGGAAAACCGAGCATCCACAAGGCGAGATCGACCAGGTGCACGCCCAAATCCATGACGCACCCGCCGCCCGACTGGGCCGGATCGTAGAACCAGGCTTTGTCGGGCCCGTAGCCGTTGTGGAAGACGAGGTCGGCGGCGAACACCTCACCCAGCACGCCCTCATCGAGGAGCTGTCGGATGCGGCTGACTGCCTGCGTGTGGCGGTAGGAGAGGTCGATGCCGAGGAGGCGGTCGGCGCCGCGCGCGGCGGCAAGCACCGCCTCCACCTCCTGCGCGGTGCGGCCGAGCGGCTTCTGGCAGAAGACCGCCGCGCCGGCGTCGAGGGCGCGGATCGCCTGCTCGGCATGCCGAGCGCTGGGCGTGGCGATGACGACGCCGTCCGGCGACAGCGCCAGCAGCTCGTCGAGCGACCCCACCAGCTTCGCCGCGGGCGCAAGACGCTGCGCTTCATGCGCCGCCGCAGGGCTTGCGTCGGCAATGGCCAGCGCTTCGACGGCGCCGGTGGCGAGCATCGCCTCCATTCGGTTGCGGCCGATCCAGCCTACGCCGAGGAAGCCGAGGCGCGGGCGCGTCATGCCAGCTTCACATAGGCCTTGAGAAAGCCGTCGGGCCGGTCGCGCGTGGCGTCGAGCGCCTCGCCCAGCGCCTCCAGCGGATATTCGTGGGTGAGCAGCGGCTCGAGATCGAGCCGGCCGCCCGCGACCAGATCGACCGCCTCCCTGACCCCCTGAAGCGCGACCTTCGGATCCCGCTCGTGGGCGTTGATGACGTCGATGCCGCGCCAGTTCCACAGCTGCATGTTCACCTGGCGGGGTCCGTCCTGATGATAGCCCGCGACGATCAGGCGGCCGCCTTCGCCGGTAAGCTCGCCGGCGAGGTCGAGCGGCCATTGCTTGCCGACGGCCTCGATCACCCGCTCGCACATCCGTCCGCCGGTGAGCGCCTTGACGGCCTCGATGATCTGGTAATGGTCTTCGAGCGGTATCGTCTCGGCGGCGCCCATCGCCCGGGCGACGTCCAGTGAATAGGGGCGGCGCGAGATGGCGATGACCCGCGCCCCCGCATCGGTGGCGAGCCGGGTCAGGACGGCGCCGAGGAAGCCGATGCCGATGATGGCGACGGTTTGGCCCGCCTCGATCGCGCTGCGCCGGAAGATGTTCATCGCGCAGCCCAGCGGTTCGCCCGGCAACGGCCGCCCTGCAAGGCTCTGGGGCAGCTTCACGACATTCGCCGCGTCGGCGACGTCGAATTCGGCATAGCTGGCATAGGACAAAGCGGCGACGCGATCGCCCGCGGCCAGGCCGGTCACGCCCTCGCCGACCGCGTCGACGACACCCCAGCCTTCGTGGCCGAGTGCGCCGGGGGCGGTGGGGAATTCCATCCATTCCGGGCCTGCCCACGGCGTCAGGTTCGAGGCGCAGACGCCGCAGCCTTCGAGGCGGATCCGGACCTGCCCCGGCCCCGGCTCCGGCACCGGCTTTTGCTCGATCTTCAGCGCGCCCGGCCCGGTGAGGACCGCCGCGCGCATCGTCGCGGGTGCGTTCATTCGGCGGCGGCGACCAGCCGCTCCGGGCGTGCGCCGCCCGCATCGTCGAAGGCGATGCCCAGTTCGGCTTCGGCGAACCAGGCCGTGGTCGCTTCGAGCCCGTCCTGCAAGGCGACGCGCGGCCGCCAGCCCAGCACCCGTTGCGCCCGGCCGATGTCCGGCTTGCGCCGGCGGGGGTCGTCTTCGGGCAAGGGCAGGTTGACGACCGGCGCGGTGGAGCCGGTGAGCGCGACCACGCGCTGCACCAGGTCGCCGACGCTTAGCTCGACCGGATTGCCCAGGTTGACGGGAAAGCCGACCGCTTCTTCGCTCTCCATCAGGCGCATCAATCCGTCCACGAGATCGCTGACATAGCAGAAGCTGCGCGTCTGCGAGCCGTCGCCGTAGACCGTGATGTCCCGGCCGGCGAGGGCCTGGCAGATGACGTTCGACACGACCCGCCCATCGTCGGGGCGCATCCTGGGCCCATAGGTGTTGAAGATCCGGGCCACGCGCACGTCGCAGCGGCCCGCGCGAAGATAATCGAAGGCGAGCGTCTCAGCCGCCCTTTTGCCTTCGTCATAGCAGGCCCGCGGTCCGGTGCAGCTCACCCAGCCGCGATAATCCTCGGCCTGCGGGTGCACTTCGGGATCGCCGTAGACTTCACTGGTCGAGCTCAGCAGCAGCCGCGCGCCGGTCGTCTCAGCGAGGCGAAGCATGTTGCGCGTGCCGAGCACGTTGGTGAGCATCGTATGCTCCGGATCGGCCTGGTAATGCGGCGGCGAGGCGGCACAGGCGAGGTGGTAGATCCGAGAGATGTCGCGCCTGGCAAGGCCAGCCGGGAGCGGATCGATCACGTCGGCTTCGATCAGCTCGAAGCGGCTGTCGCCGAGCAGGTGGGCGATATTTTCGCGCCGCCCGGTAAGGAAGCTGTCGAGGCAGATCACCGTCGCCCCATCGGCCATGAGGGCGTCGCAGATATGCGAGCCGATGAAGCCCGCTCCGCCGGTCACCAGCACCGTCCTCGACCTGTCGTTCTTCATCATTGGCTTCCTGTCGGGAGTCGGGGCGGCGAGCGCGGCACGCCTCGCGTCTGCGGCTTCGCGCAAATGCTGTTCCAGCTCCCTGGCGCGCTGGCGGGCGCTGTGCGCTTCCAGCACCCGCTCGCGCGCCGAGCGTCCGATCGCCGCCGCCTCGCCGTCGGACATGCGCGAAAGGCACGACACGACGTCGCCGGCGCTGTCGGCCAAGAGGATTTCCCGCTCGGGCTCGAGCAGCTCGCTTAGGCCGTCCCACCGGTCCGAAATGATCGGAATGCCGCACGCGGCCGCTTCGAACAGGCGCACCGAAGGCGACCAGCCGGCCTCGATCATGTCGGCGCGGGTGACGTTCAGGGTGAAGCGCGAGGCGGCGTAGAAAGCCGGGTGGTCGGCCGGCGGCACGTGGTCGATCCGCTCGACGTTGGCGGGCCATTCGATGTCGGCCGGATATTGGGGCCCGGCGACGACGAAGCGGGCGTGCGGCATGCGCCGCGCCGGCTCGATCAGCAGCCGTTCGAGCGTCGGCTGCCGGTCCGCGCTGTAGGTACCGAGATAGGACAGCGCCCATTTCTTCGGAACGTCGAGCGGCGCGTAAGCCGCCGGGTCGACGCAGCAATAGAGGGCGCGGGCGGCAGGAGAGCCGGATTCGCGCTCAAGCCTGGCGAGCGTGGGGCCTCCGGTGAACGACAAGTAGACGTCGTAGCCGGGGATCAGCTCCGGCGAGAGATATTCGAAATCGCCCCGTGCGAGCTTCGCCAGCGTCACCGGCGTGTCGATGTCGTAAAAGGCGGTGACCCCCCGCGCGGTGCCCTGCACGAACCGGCCCACCTCGACGCCTTGCGGCACGTAAGAGCCGACCATCACCGCGTCGGCGGCGGCGATCTCCTCGGCCCAGCGGCCCAGATCGTCGAGGCTGTCATAGAGCTCCAGCCGGCACCAGGAAGGGTCCGGGCAGTCGCGGTGGTCGGCATACCAGGGCACGTCCCGCTCCAGGAACAGGATATCGTGGCCGCGGGCCGCGAAAGCCTGGAGCAGCGACCGGAAGGTGGTGGCGTGGCCGTTGCCCCAGGAGGAGGAGAGGCTGAGCCCGAGCACGACGAGCTTCATGCGGCGCTCCTTTCCGGCCGCGCCGCCGCCTTGAAGATGGCGTCGACCTGAGCGCCGCGATGGGCGTAGCTGTGCTCGGTAAGCGTCCGCCGCAGCGCCGCTCGGCCAATCGCCTTCGCGCGTTCCGGCGTCAGCGTCCGCAAATGCTCGGCGACGTCGGCGCCGTCGCGGGCGACGAGGACCTCGTGATCGGGCTTCAGGAACCATTCGATTCCTTCCCAGGCGTCGGTGATCAGGCAGGCGCCAGCCCCGGCGGCTTCGAATACCCGCGTGGCCGGCGAGAAGCCGATGTCCGCCATGCTGTCGCGGGCGACGTTGAGCACGGCCAGCGGCGTGCAATTGAAGGCGTTGTGCTCGTGCGTGTAGACGTGGCCGAGGTGCCGCACGTTCGCGGGCATCGCCTTG
>DASZEO010000304.1:0-2738 GCA_035940755.1 Allosphingosinicella sp.
CTCGGGCAGCGGCGCTCGGGGAAAGGGCGATGTCGCTCATGATCGGAAGATAGGGTGCCCCAGAGCGTGGCGCCAGAGCGCGTAGCGTGCGCTGGAAGCTTGTGCCCGGCTGCCGACGCCGCCATATGGCGGTCAGCGAGCGGAGCGAAGGATGAAGACCCGAGTTTTCGTGACCCTGAAGAACGGGGTCCTCGACCCGCAGGGTAAGGCCATCCACCATGCGCTGGAGGGCCTGGGCTTCAGCGGCGTCAACGACGTGAGGGCCGGCAAGCTGATCGAGCTCGACCTCGACGAGGGGGTGGGCGAGTCGGACGTCGAGGAGATGTGCCGCAAGCTGCTCGCCAACACCGTCATCGAAAATTACCGCATCGAGCGCGGGGAGGCCCAGCGATGAAGAGCGCCGTCATCGTCTTTCCCGGGTCCAATTGCGACCGCGACATGGCCGAGGCGCTCAAGCTCGTCACCGGCCGCGATCCGCATATGGTCTGGCATCGCGAGGCCGAGCTTCCCGAAGGCGTGGACCTGATCGCCATCCCCGGCGGCTTTTCCTACGGCGACTATCTTCGCTCCGGAGCGATGGCGGCGCAGTCGCCGGTGATGCGGGCGGTCAGGGACTCGGCCGACCGGGGCGTTGCCGTGCTCGGCGTCTGCAACGGCTTCCAGGTGCTGACCGAGGCGCGGCTGCTCCCGGGCGCGCTGATGCGGAACGGCGCCATCTCGTTCGTCTGCCGCGACGTTCCGCTGCGGGTCGAGAACAGCCAGTCGGTCTTCACCAGCCGCTACGACGCGGGCGAGGAGATCGTGCTTCCGGTCGCCCATCATGACGGCAACTTCCAGGCCGACGAGGAGACGCTGGACCGGCTCGAAGGCGAGGGGCGGGTCGCGCTTCGGTACCTCGACCAGGTCAACGGCTCGGCGCGCAACATAGCCGGGATCGTCAACGAGGCCGGCAACGTGCTGGGCATGATGCCGCACCCGGAGCGGGCCGTTGAGCCGGCGCACGGCCGCACCGACGGGCTGCGGCTGTTCGAGGGGCTGATCGAGGCGGTCAGCCAGCCCGCGTGACGGGGCGCCGAGTGCCGGCGGGCGGGTCTGCCAACGGCCCGCTGGCGCGCGCCCGTGCGTTCTGCACCCGCTACGGCCTCCGGGCGCCGATCCTCGAGGCACCTATGGCCGGCGCCTGCCCGGCCGAGCTGGCCGCGGCGGTGGCGAATGCCGGCGGCATGGGGGCGATGGGCGCGCTGCTCAGCCCACCCGAGGCCATCAGGGAATGGGCGGCGGCGTTCCGGCGCGCCTCCGCCGGTCCATTCCAGCTCAACATCTGGATTCCCGGTCCGGCGCCGCGGCGAGATGCGGCCGCCGAGGCGGAGCAGCGGGCTTTCCTCGCCGGATTCGGCCCGCCGGTACCGCCCGAGGACGCCGACAGGCCGCTCCCGGACTTTGGAGCGCAGTGCGAGGCGATGCTCGAGGCGCGGCCGGCGGTGGTCTCGTCCATCATGGGCCTGTTCCCGCCCGATTTTGTCGAGCGGCTCAAGCGCGCCGGGGTAGCGTGGTTCGCCTGCGCGACCACGCTCCAAGAAGGTCTGGCCGCAGAAGCGGCGGGTGCCGACGCGGTTGTGGCTCAGGGCATCGAGGCAGGCGGCCACCGCGGCGCCTTCGACGCGGCTCGGGCTGAGCGAAGCGCAGCGGGGCTGATGGCGCTCGTCCCCGCGCTTTCCGACCGGCTGAGCGTGCCGGTGATCGCCGCCGGCGGCATCGGCGACGGGCGCGGGGTTGCCGCGGCGCTGATCCTCGGCGCGAGTGCGGTGCAGGTCGGCACCGCTTTCCTGCGCTCGCCGGAGGCCGGCATCAACGCTGCCTGGGCCGGCACTCTCGCCGGGTTGCCGCCGGAGGGAACGATGCTCACCCGGGCTTTCAGCGGCCGGGCCGGACGAGCCGTGGCCAACAGCTTCGCGCTGGCCGCCGCCGAACCCGGAGCGCCGCCGCCGGCTCCTTACCCGATCCAGCGCAGCCTCACGGCGCGGATGCGCGAAGCGGCTGCCCGGGAAGGCGATCCCGGACGGATTCAGGCGTGGGCGGGGCAGGCGGCGGCGCTGGCAAGGCCGGAGCCGGCGGCCGAGATCGTCAGGCGGCTCTGGAGCGAAGCCGAGGCTCTGCTCGGGGGCGCCAGCGCGCCCTGAAAGACGAAGGGCCGCCCCTTTCGGGACGGCCCTTCCATTGTCAGCCTGAAATCCGGCTGCGCCTAGGCGGCAGCCTCCGTGGAGGCCGTGCCCACCTGCTTCACCGAATCGGGCGTTAGACAATGAGACACTGGACCACCTCCTTTCCGTTGTTAAAAACGATGGCGGCTATTTGGGGTGGCGAATCCGAATTTCAACAGTGCCCAGCAGCTTAGCCGGACGGAGAACGCGAACTCCGCAGGCGCTTCCTCAAGCTTGAACATAATAAGCAGGCTTATTAAGTAGCGCCGCATGGAAAGCTTCGCCTTCGAAGTGGCTGAGACGGCCCGTGCGATCCGGCGCGATTTCGACCGCCGCGCGGCGATCCTTGGCACCACCCGCGCCCAATGGCGGGTGCTCGCCCGGCTGGTGCGGCAGGACGGGCAGCGCCAGGTGGATTTGGCCGACGCCCTCGATGTCGAGCCGATCACCCTGTGCCGGATGGTTGACCGCCTCGCCGAAGCTGGACTGGTCGAGCGCCGGGCGGACGAGGCCGACCGCCGCGCTTGGCGGATCCAC
>DASZEO010000305.1:0-2362 GCA_035940755.1 Allosphingosinicella sp.
AGGCGAGGCCGAGCAGGTCGTCAGCCTGTTCCGCAATTCCTACAACATCCCCCTGGTCCACGTCGACGCCGAGGACCTGTTCCTGGGCGGCCTCGCCGGCGTCACCGACCCGGAAGCGAAGCGCAAGTTCATCGGCAAGACGTTCATCGACATCTTCGAGGAGGAGGCGGGCAAGATCGGCGGCGCCGACTTCCTCGCCCAAGGCACGCTCTATCCGGACGTGATCGAGAGCGTCAGCTTCACCGGCGGGCCCTCGGTGACGATCAAGAGCCACCACAATGTCGGCGGCCTGCCCGAGCGGATGAACATGAAGCTCGTCGAGCCGCTCAGGGAGCTGTTCAAGGACGAGGTGCGCGTGCTCGGCCGCGAGCTCGGCCTTCCCGAGGCGTTCGTCGGCCGCCATCCTTTCCCGGGGCCCGGCCTTGCCATCCGAATCCCCGGCGAGGTCACCAAGGAGCGCTGCGACATTCTTCGGAAGGCCGACGCCATCTACCTCGAGGAGATCCGCGCCGCCGGCCTCTACGACGCCATCTGGCAGGCCTTTGCGGTGCTTCTCCCGGTCCGCACCGTCGGCGTGATGGGCGACGCGCGGACCTATGACAGCGTCTGCGGCCTTCGCGCCGTCACCTCGACCGACGGCATGACCGCCGACGCCTATCCCTTCGACGCCGCCTTCCTCGGCCGCGTCGCCACCCGCATCGTCAACGAGGTCAAGGGCATCAACCGGGTCGTCTACGACTGCACCTCCAAGCCGCCCGGCACGATCGAGTGGGAGTGACGACTGCAGCGGAGGCTCGAGCGTAATGTCCAGGATCTGGCACTCAGGGTCGGGAATGTGACTGGCGATCGTCATCCGCTTCGCAAGCGGTACCCGGGCCTCGGCCGCCGGCGCATAATCGTTGAAGTCCTGGGGCTTCGCGGCGCCTTGAACGCAGCTATCTGATCAGGAACGATTCGACCGGCCGCCGGTTGATTGAGGTTCAGCCGGGGCGTGTAGGGGGGCGACGTGGCCGACTTGCCTGAAAGCGGTAGCCTGAACCCCGGTGGAGCGGCCCCCGATGCTCGCTTGGACGGGCTCGAGCAGGAGAATGCCCGGCTGCGCGCGGAGCTCGCCGAGCTGCGGGCGGCGCGGCAGCTGGACGGGCAGATCCGCCGGGTGGCCGACGCGCTGCCGGTGCTGGTCTCCTTCATCGATTCCGACCAGCGCTACCGCTACAACAACAAGGCTTACGAAGCCTGGCTGGGACGTCCGCGGCGCGAGCTTTTCGGCCGCCGGCTGGACGAGGTGCTCGACGAGCCGGTCATGGCCACATTCCGTCCGCTCATCGAAGCCGCGCTCGCCGGCGAGCCGGTTAGCGCCGAGCGAAGCTTCCGCGATTCCGACGGCACCGAGCGCCACCTGCAGGTCGATTACGTTCCGGCGCATGACGGAGAGGGGAGGGTGCTCGGCTTCTATTCGCTGGTCCGCGACATCAGCGACAGCAAGAGCGCCGAGGCCGCGCTGCGCGAGACCGAGCGGCGGCTCGAGGCGGTCCTCGACAACACGCGAATGGCGGTATTCCTGATGGATCATCGCCAGCAATGCGTCTTCGCCAACGCCGCCGCCGAGGAGCTGACCGGCTACAGCTTCCCCGAGATGCAGGGCCGGCCGCTCCACGACGTGATCCACCACAAGCATCCGGACGGCCGCGACTATCCCCTGGAGGATTGCCCGATCGACCGCGCCTTTCCGGAGGATAATCAGGTCGAAGGGGAAGAGTGCTTCGTCCACAAAGACGGCTCCTTCTACCCGGTGGCCTTCACAGCCTCGCCGGTGCGCGACGAGGCATCGCGGACGGTCGGCACGGTCATAGAGGTGCGCGGCATCGCCGGCGAAAAGGCGCGCGAGGCCGCGCTTCGCGAAAGCGAGGAACGGTTCCGCTCGATGGCGGACTGCGCTCCGGTGCCGGTGTGGGTGACCGGCCGCAACGGCATCGAGTTCGTCAACCGCGCCTTCGTCGAAGTCGCCGGAGTGCCCGCGGACCAGTTGACCGGCGAGGTATGGATGCAGCTCATCCATCCCGACGACCTGCCGCCTGTCATCGAGGAGCGCGCCCGCGCGTGGGCCGAGGCGCGGGCCTATCGCTACGAAGCGCGCTTCCGCCGCCGTGACGGCGAGCTCAGGTGGATGCAGGTCAGCTGCAATCCGCGCTTCGACCGCGACGATCGGCTGATCGGCTATGTCGGCCTTGCCGTAGACGTCACCGAATCGCGCCGCGCCGAAGAGGAGCTGCGTGCCGAAAGCCGCATACTTTCGACGCTGAACCGCGTCGGCGCGGCGCTTGCCGGCGAGCTCGACCTCGAGCGGGTCGTCCAGATGGTC
>DASZEO010000306.1:0-1793 GCA_035940755.1 Allosphingosinicella sp.
GTCGAGCGGCGTGCACAGGCAGCCGACGATGCTCGCCTCCTCCTCGGCCGGCGCGCCGAAGCGGCTGGCGATCGCGACCGGATAGTTGCGCCGCACCACCTGGCCGAAATTGCCGGAGGCGGCGAGCTGGTGGTGCATCCCGCCATCTGTGATCAGGAACGTCTTGCCGTGGCTCTGCTTCCGATCCACGATCCGGGTCAGATACACTCCGGCTTCACCGACCAGCCAGCGGCCGAGCTCGATCGCAAACCAGGTGTCGGCGAGCACCTCCGGACGCGAGGCCAAAGTGGACGAAATGGACGCCCCGACGGCCTTGACGTCGAGCGGCTGCTCGCCGTGGAAATAAGGGATGCCGAAGCCGCCGCCGAGATTGACCAGCGGCGGCGTCGCCCCGATCGCCTCGGCGAGCTCGGCGGCCAGCGAAACGGTTGCTCGCTGCGCCTCGATCAGCGCACCGGCGGCCAGCGCCTGCGACCCCGCGAAGATGTGGAAGCCGCGCCAGTCGGCGCCGGCGTCGATGAGGCGGCGGACGAGTGCAGGGACGCGTTCGGCATCGACCCCGAAAGGCTTGGCGCCGCCGCCCATGCGCATTCCCGAGCCCTTGATCTCGAAATCGGGGTTGACCCGAACCGCCAGCCGCGGCGCTACGGCGAGCCTGCCGCCGATCGCCAGCGCCCGCTCCACCTCGCCTTCGGACTCGCAGTTGAGGGTGGCGCCGGCGGCAATCGCCTCCTGAAGCTCGCCGTCGCGCTTGCCCGGGCCTGCGAAGCTGATCACAGCGGCGTCGGCGCCGGCCTTCAGCGACAGCCGCAGCTCGCCGACCGAAGCGACGTCGAGGCCATCCACCTGCTTCGACAGATATGTTAGAACATCGGAGTAAGAGTTTGCTTTGATGGCATAATGGAGGTCGATGCCGGCGAAGGCGGCGCGGAAGCGGGAAACCTGATCGTCGATCCGGCCGAGGTCATAGACGAAGAGCGGCGTGTCGCCCGCCTCGGCGACGAGCGCATCGGCGCGGCGGCCGCCGATCAGCAGCATGCCGTCGTCATCGGCCGAAAAACCGGCCGGGATCGCCCCCATCGGCTTGGTCATGCCATCAGCTCGTTCTTCAGCTCCACCCGGTCGAGCTTGCCGTTCGGAGAGCGCGGCAGCTCGTCGCGCCAGATGATAGGCCCGGGCTGCATAAAATTGGGTAACTGGCGCTTGAGGAAAGCGCGAAGCTCCGCCTCCTGGCCACGTCGGTCGGGCCGAACGACGAGGGCGATGGCCTCGCCCAGCCGGGTATCAGGGAAGCCGAGCGCCACCGCTTCGTAGACCAGGCCGGAGGCGATCGCCGCTTCCTCGACCTCGGTCGGGCTTACGCGGTTGCCGGACGTCTTGATCATGCCGTCCTCGCGGCCGACGAAATAGAGCAGCCCCTCTGGGTCCCTGCGGACGCGGTCGCCCGACCAGACGGCGGTGCCGCCGTAGGTCGAATGCGCCGGCGCCGGCTTAAAACGCTGCGCGGTCCGCTCCGGATCGTTCCAATAGCCCTGGGCGACAAGTGGGCCCGCATGGACCAGCTCGCCTTCGTCGGCGGCATTTCCGGCAGCGTCCACGACCATGATCTCCGCGAACGGGATGGCGGTCCCCATGGAGTCCGGGTGGTCGTCGAGCAGCTCCGGCTCGAGATAGGTCGAGCGGAACGCCTCGGTGAGCCCGTACATCGAGTAGATGTCGGCGGCCGGGAAGACCTCGCGCATCCGCCGCACCACCGAGGGCGCGAGCTTGCCGCCGCTGTTGGTCAGGCGCCG
>DASZEO010000307.1:0-15525 GCA_035940755.1 Allosphingosinicella sp.
CGCCTTACTGTCCGCTGCGAAAGACGGTGAAATGGCCACCCTCGCCGACACGCCACGCGCACCCGCCGCCCCCGACGAACGCTTCTTCCTGCGCGCCGCCATCGCCATGGCGCTGGTGCTCGCGGCGGGCTTTTCGACGCAGCTGGCGATGGGCCGCTCGACCTTCGCCTCCCCGCCGCTGGTGCACGCCCATGCGATCACCTTCATGGGCTGGGTGACGCTTTACCTGCTGCAGAACATCTTCGTGGCCAGGGGCAACATGGCGCTGCATCGGCGCCTCGGGTGGATCGGCGCGGTCTGGATCGTCGCCATGCTCATTTTGGGATGCGCGGTGACGGTCGCGATGGTGCGGCGCGGACAGGTGCCGTTCTTTTTCCGGCCGCTTCACTTCCTCGTGTTCGATCCGATGTCGCTCTTCGCCTTCGCCGGGCTGACCTACGCGGCGATCGCGCTTCGCCGGCGGACCGACTGGCACCGCCGCCTGCATTATTGCGGCATGTCGATCCTGATCGGGCCGGGCTTCGGGCGGCTGCTCCCGATGCCGCTGCTCCAACCCTGGGCATGGGAGGCGAGCTTCGCGGCGTGCATGCTGTTTCCGATCGCCGGCATCATCTACGATCTCAGGCGCAACGGCCGCGTGCACCCCGCCTGGCGCTGGGGCGTCGGAACCCTGATCGCGGCGCTGCTGCTGACCGAGGCGATCACCTACAGCGCGCCCGGTGCCGCGCTCTACCGGTCGGTGACGGCAGGCTCCGCGGGAGCTTCGGTGCCGCCGCTCGACTTCGCTCCACCGCCGCCAGGCCCGCTGATGACCGGGCGCAGCTGAAGGCGCCAGGCCTTAACCGCCGAGGCTCATGAGGATCGCGCTCTACCAGCCTGACCAGGCCGGCAATGTCGGGACGATCCTCCGGCTCGGCGCGTGCCTCGGCCTCCCTGTCGACATCATCGAGCCCTGCGGCTTTCCCTGGTCCGATCGCGCCCTCAAGCGGGCGGGGATGGATTATGCCGAGATCGCCAACGTGGCGAGGCATGCGGACTGGGCGGCGTTCGAGGCGGGTGTGGCGGGACGCCTGGTCCTGTTCACCACCGCCGGGTCGGTGCGGCTGCCCGAGGCGCGGTTCGAGCCCGGCGACACCCTCCTGTTCGGCTCGGAAAGCCGCGGCGCGCCCGCTGAGGTGCATGCGCGGGCAGACGTGCGCGTGCGGATCCCGCAGGTCGCTGGCACGCGCTCGCTGAACCTGGCGGTGGCGGCGGGGATCGGCGCTGCGGAGGCGCTTCGGCAGACGGGGCTTTGGCCGGACGGGGAGTGGGCACGGATTAGCGACTGTCGATAATTTGTTTGACGATAGTCGATAAGCTCATTATCGACTGTCGATATCACGAGTCGCTGGAGCACGTCCATGTCCCGATCCGATTCCGCCGCGCTGCCGATCGCTCATGCCGCGCTTCGGGTGCTCATCGTCCTCAACTGGCTGTTCGGGGCCGCGATCCTCGTCCTGCTCCTTCTCATGCCCAACGAACGCTGGATCATGGCCGCGTTCAAGCTGTCGCCTTCGCCCGACGCCGACCGGCTGATCATGGGCCTGCGCGTGGTGGCGGTGCTCGGCCTGGCCGCGATCCCGGTGCACTTTTTCGTGCTGAAGCGGCTGCTGGCGATGGTCGAGACGGTGCGTGCGGGCGATCCCTTCGTGGCTGCGAACGCGCTTCGCCTTCGCGCCATCGCCTGGGCGCTGCTCGCGCTTCAGCTGCTCAGCCTGGTGATCGGCGCGATCGGGAAGGCCGTCTCGACAGCGGCGCACCCGGTCCACCTCGACGCCGGCTTCTCGGTCAGCGGCTGGCTGGCGGTGCTCCTCACGTTCGTGCTGGCGCGGGTGTTCGCCGAAGGCACGCTCATGCGCGAAGACCTGGAAGGCACCGTCTGATGGCCATCCTCGTCAGGCTAGACGACATGCTCCACGAGCGGCGGATGACTCTGACCGAGCTTTCGGAGCGGGTCGACATCACGCTCGCCAACCTGTCCATCCTCAAGACGGGTAAGGCGCGTGCCGTGCGCTTCTCGACGCTCGACGGGATCTGCGCCGCCCTGTCCTGCCAGCCGGGCGACATCCTCCACTTCCTCCCCGACAGCGCCGCCGGCGAACAGCCGGCGGCCCCCGGTCCGCGCAAGGAGGCGGCGCGAGCGAGAAGCTAGCCGGCCCTTGCAAGCCGCGGCCCGTGGAGGCAACGCCACTGCCATGATCGAGCTGGACCATGAACAGCAGGCGGCGCGGGACTGGTTCGAAAGCCTGCGCGACCGCATCTGCGCCGAGTTCGAAGCGATCGAGGCCGAAGCCGGGAGCGAGGCGCGCTTCGCATATACGCCGTGGGAGCGCGAGGATCCGGACGGCTCGCCCGGCGGGGGCGGAGTGCGCGGGCTGATGAAGGGCCAGGTGTTCGAGAAGGTCGGAGTCAACGTCTCGACCGTCGGCGGCCGCTTCAGCCCCGAATTCGCCGCGACGATCCTCGGCGCGGCCGAGGATCCGCGCTTCTTCGCCACCGGCATCAGCCTGGTCGCCCACATGGCCAATCCGCACGTGCCGGCGGTGCACATGAACACGCGCTTCCTGAGCACGACCAAGCGCTGGTTCGGCGGCGGCGCGGACCTGAACCCGCCCATCCCCTATGAGGACGACACGGCCGAGTTCCACGCCCGCCTGCGCGCCGCCTGCGCAGCCCACGACCAGACCTACTACACCCGCTTCGCCAAATGGGCGGACGAATATTTCTTCCTGCCCCACCGCGGCGTGCATCGGGGCGTCGGCGGCATCTTCTACGACCATCTGGAATGCGCCAGCCCCGGCAAGGGGCTGACGTTCGAAGCGAATTTCGCCTTCACCCGCGACGTGGGCGAGGCCTTCCTCGACGTTTTCCCAAGGCTGGTACGCCGACGGATGAACACGCCGTTCGACGAGGCGGACCGGGCGCGGCAGCTCGAATGGCGCGGCCGCTATGCCGAATTCAACCTCATCTACGACCGCGGCACTTTGTTCGGCCTCAAGACCGGCGGCAATGTCGAGGCGATCCTGATGAGCCTGCCGCCGCTGGCGACCTGGCGGTGAGCCACGGGCTGATCCCGGTCCCGCCGGGCCACGTCGCGGCGGTCGTCACGTTCCTCGAGATGACGGAGCGGCCGCAGCCTGCTGAGCTCGTGGAATCTCCGCTGCGCCTCGAAGGCTGGCCCGCGCTGGACGCCGACCGCTACCGGGCGCTGTTTCGCCGCGTCGGCGCGCGCTGGCTGTGGTTCTCGCGGCTGGCGATGGACGATTCCACTTTGCTGGCGAAGGTCGCCGAAGTCCATTCGGTCGTGAACGGGGCCGGCGAGGAAGTGGGGCTGGTCGAGCTTGACTTCAGCGCGCCGGGGGAATGCCTGATCCGGTTCCTGGGCCTGGTGCCCGAGCTTGCGGGACAGGGCCACGGCCGCTGGCTGTTCGCGCGGACCCTCGAGCTGGCCTGGCGCGAGGACGTCGAGCGCGTGCGGGTCCACACCTGCACCCTCGACCACCCGGCCGCTTTGCCTTCCTACCTGCGCGCCGGCTTCAGGGCCTATAGCCGTGCCTTCGAGAGCTTTCCGGACCCGCGGCTGAAGAATCTGCTGCCGCGCGACTGCGCGCCGCAGATCCCCCTCGTCGGCTAGACGAAGACCTGGGAGGCGGAGTCCCTCGCCGACAGCTGGTGGTAGATGCGCGCGAAGACGATCGCGAACAAGGCGCTGGCGATCGACTGGATCAAAGCCGATACGATGGTCATGATCACGATCGAGAGGCTGCCGGGCGTCGGCGGGCCGGCGCTCAGCGCGACGATGATGCCGAGAACGGCGGTGATGGCGAACATCAAAATCAGCATCGCGAGCAGAAGCAGCAGCATGAAGCCGAGCAGCTTCCAGAAATGCCCCGCGGTGAGTTGCCAGCTGCGCCGGATGATGCCGATCGGCCCCGCGTCTTCCACGGCCGTCACCGGACTCATCAGCGCCAGGCGCACCCAGAAAGCGACGGCGATCACGCTGAAGATGAGGAACACGAGCAGCAGCGGCCCGACCAGCGCATGGGGATTGGTCGTGCCGCTGAAGATGGCGCCCCCTGCAACGATGAGGATGAGCGGAACGAGGATCAGCATCGCGGCGAGGAAGATCAGAAGCGAGGCCCCGAACAGCATGATGAAGCGCCGCAGGCCGACCTGGAGCGCCTCGCCGACGGAGGTGCCGGGGCGCAGCGCCAGGTAGCTGATCGCTATCCCGCCGACCATGCCGGCGACCATGCCGAGCGGGAGCAGCAGAAGCCAAAGGCCCGCTTCCGGCGTGGAGCCCGGCGCCATCACCGGCGCCGCCAGCTGGAAAGCGGCCGTGGGCAGCCCCACCAAGAGGAAGGCGATCGGAAGGACGAGGCCCGCCTCGCGCTTCAGGAACGAGACGCTTTCGTTCCAGGCGGTGGTGATCGACAGATTGGCCATCGGACATTTGCTCCCCTGAACGAAGCGGTTATGCGCGAGCGCGATGGCCGGCGCAACGCACCCCTTGCCGATCGAGCCGCTCCGAACGGCGCCGGACGCGCCGGAATGGCGGGTGTCGCCGGGGCTCACGGACTATGCCGAGGCGCTGGCGGCGATGGAAGCGCGGGCGGCGGCGATTCGCGCGGGCGAGGCCGACGAGCTGATCTGGCTGCTCGAACATCCGCCGCTCTATACGGCCGGCACCAGCGCCGATCCGGCCGAGCTGTTCAACCCGCAGGGCTTTCCGGTCCATGCGGCCGGCCGCGGCGGGCGCTACACTTATCACGGCCCCGGGCAGCGGGTCGGCTACGTGATGCTCGACCTCGACCGGCGCGGGCGCGACGTCAGACGATTCGTCCATTCGCTGGAGGGCTGGGTCATCGCTGCGCTGGCCGACCTCGGCGTGGCCGCCCGACGCGCCGAGGGGCGGATCGGCATCTGGGTCGACGGTCCCCGCGGCGAGGCGAAAGTCGGCGCGATCGGCGTTCGGGTGAGACGCTGGGTGACGATGCACGGCTTTGCGGTAAACGTCGCGCCGGAACTTTCCCACTTCTCAGGGATAGTGCCCTGCGGTATTGCCGAGCACCCAGTGACCAGCCTCGACGAGATGGGGATGACGGACGTGCAGACTCATTTGGACCTGGCGCTGCGGGACAGGCTCGGCGATTTCCTGTGCTCGCTCGAGGGCGGAACAGGGAAGGGTTGAGAGCCACTGCCTTTCCGTATAAGGTGCACAACCGATTTGGGCATAAAGGGGGCCTACCCGACCAAATCATCAATCTAGGGAGACCTTTTAATGCGTGACATCCTCAACAAAGTGACCACCGGTTCGATGATTGCCGGCGCGGCCCTGCTCGTTGCGGCTTGCGGCGGCGACAACGCGGCGAACAACACCGCCACGACGGACCTCGGCAACGACACGACCATGGACATGAACGCGACCGACATGGGCATGGACATGAACGCGACGGACATGAACGCCACGGACATGAACGCCACGGACATGAACTCGACGTCGACCACCACGACGACGACGAACAGCACCGACACCAACACCACCAACACCCAGTAAGCCTGGGGTCGGTAGTGACGGGAAGGCCGCCGGGCGACCGGCGGCCTTCTTTTTTGCGCCTCCGCCGGCACCGCCCTTGCCACGGGCAGGCGGTAAGCGGATAAGCGCCAACGCCTTCA
This sequence comes from Allosphingosinicella sp., assembly GCA_035940755.1. Lineage (GTDB taxonomy): Bacteria > Pseudomonadota > Alphaproteobacteria > Sphingomonadales > Sphingomonadaceae > Allosphingosinicella. The sequence goes on from DASZEO010000307.1 coordinate 5,716, forward strand.
AATCGCAGGAGCCTTTATGCGCAAATATCCCCTGAGCTGGACCAAGGCGGCGGCGATCGCCGGTGCGGCGCTGCTCCTTTCCGGCTGCGGCGGCGATGCCGATCAGGCCGCCAACGACGCCGGTGCGAACACCGCCGACGCCAATGCGATGCTCGACGAAACCGGCAACGACGCCAGCGCGATGGAGTCGGCGACCAACGCCGCCGACACCGCCCCGGTCGCCAACACCGGCAGCCAGGGCACCGATTCCCCCGACGTCCTGGGCAATACCAGCGGCGGCGACACCGGCGGCAACACGGCGGAGAGCAACGTCAGCGGGATGTGACGCTGCGAGAGCCCGGACGAAGCGCATCGCGGGTGCGACGGGCGCTCGGGCGGCCGATAGGGCCGGGGGGCGCGGGCTGCTATTGATCAATACGTCATGAAGCGGAGAGGCCGATGTTGGGCGTACCGAGTTTGAAATCGATCGGCAGGGCGCTCGCCGCTGCCGCGGGGCTGTTCGCGGCAGCCCCCGCATCCGCTCAGCTCTTCCTCTACGAGCCCACCTTCCAGTCGGGGCCGATCGAACCGAACGACCCGATGGTCGGGATCGCGCTCCCGGGTGCCACGCCCGCCGAGTATCGCGCCCATCTCCTCTGGAACCTTCGCGCCGGGCTCAACGTGGCGGCACTGCAATGCCAGTTCTCGCCGTATCTGCGCGCGGTCGACAATTACAACGCGATCCTCGCGCATCACTCGCGCGAGCTCGCGGCTGCCTACCAGACGCTGGAACGCTATTTCGGCCGGGTGAACGGCCGCACCGGGCCGCGCCTGTTCGATGAATATTCAACCCAGACCTACAACAATTTCTCGACGCTTCAGGCGCAGCTCGGCTTTTGCCAGACGGCGGGGCGGATTGCCAAGGAGGCGCTGACCCGCCGCAAGGGCGAGCTCCACCTCCTCGCCGCGGCGCGCATGCGCGAGCTGCGCAGCAGCCTGGTGGCGGCGCCCGACGTTTTCGCCTTCTCGCGCACGCCGATCCGGCTCTCCGCGATCAACCTGACGGCGACCTGCTCGGACCTGCCGCGCCGCGAGCGGCGCGACTGCGAGCGCGCCTCGCGCGGGCGCTGATCTCAGGGAAGGCGGATATAGGTCACGGCTGCGCCGCGTAGGCGGTCGGGTCCGGCAGCCCCGCCTCGCGGAATCCCTTCGCGCGCAGCCGGCAGGAATCGCAGAGGCCGCAATGGCGGCCGTCGTCGGCCGGATCGTAGCAGGACCAGCTCAGCTCGGCCGGAAGCGCCAGGCGCCGCGCCTCGGCGACGATCTCGGCCTTGGTCATGGCGATCAGCGGCGCGTGCACCTTGAAGCCGTCGCCTTCGACCCCGGCTTTCGTGGCGAGGTTGGCGGTCCGCTGAAACGCGTCGATGAATTCGGGGCGGCAGTCGGGATAGCCGGAATAATCGAGCGCGTTGACGCCGATGAACAGGTCGCGCGCGCCCGCAGCCTCCGCCCAGCCGAGGCAAAGCGAAAGGAAGATGGTATTGCGCGCCGGAACGTAGGTGATGGGGATGCCGGCCCCTGCCCCGCCCTTCGGCACGGCGATGTCGTCGGTGAGCGCCGAGCCGCCGAACCGGGCGAGGTGCAGCGGCAGCACGACGTGCCGTTCGACGCCGAGATGCCGGGCGATGGCGGCGGCGGCGTCCAGCTCGAGGCGGTGGCGCTGGGAATAGTCGACGGTGAGCGCCAGCAGTCGGAAGCCGGCCTCCCGAGCGAGGGCTCCGGCCACCATCGAATCGAGGCCGCCCGAGAGCAGGAGGACGGCGGCGCGGGCGGAAGCCATGGCGCGCCCCTATAATGGCGTGGCCCGGAAAAAGAATGGGCCGCTCCGGTCGGGAGCGGCCCAGTTCAGGCTTTACGCCTGCTAGGGAGGAAAGCGTGCCACCCTCGGCACCCGCCCTTCATACCTAACTTATGGTAAACAGATCGTTAACGGAGCCGGTGCAGGTTCAAGCGCCGAGATCGCTCGGGCTGATCGGGAAGACGCGCGAGCAAAATTCGCAGTCGACGCTGATGAAACCGTCCTCGTCGACCATATGCTCACGCTCCTCCGGCCCGAACCGGGCAATCACGTCGCGCACATAGGCGAACGTGCAGCGGCAGCCTTTGCTGAGCGCCACGCCGGGCAGCACCCGCACTTCCTCTTCCTCGTGGAACAGCCGCCACAGCAGGTTTCGAAGCGGCAATCCCTGGTCGTAGAGCTCGTTGGCGCGGATGGTCTCGGCCAGGACTCGGACATGCTCCCATTCCGGGTGGTCGAGCCGGGTATGGAGCCGCTCGCGCCCCTCCTCGCCTTCCGGCAGGTGCTGGAGAAGGATCCCGCCGGCGACATGGCCGGTATCGTCGACGGCGAGCCGAACCAGGCTCGGAATCTGCTCCGACTGGCTGAAGAAATGCTGGGCGGCTTCGGCGAGGCTGCCGCCCTCGAGCGGGACGATCCCCTGGTAGCGTTCCTTCGTCACCGCCTGGTCGAAGGTGATCGCGAGATAGCCTTTGCCGAACAGCGCGAACAGCGAGGGCAGGCTCGTGTCCCCGGTGAGGCGCTCCGCGTCGAAGCGGACATAGCCGCGAAGCTCGCCGCCCCTGTAGTCGCACACGAGCAGGTCGATGATCCCCGCCTCCGTCTGCGCCTGAAGGGTGAGCTGCCCGCCGGCGTCCTTCAGGGTGGCGCCGAGCAGCGCGGTGAGCACCAGCGCTTCAGAGAGGATGCGCGCGATCGGCGCCGGATAATCGTGCGCGGAAAGCACTTCGTCGAGCACCGGCCCGACGCGCACCAGCCGGCCGCGCGCGTTGCGGCCGGTAAGCGTGAAGCCCACCGCCTCGTCGAGATTCGCGGCAACGGCCGCGTTCTTAGCTGGTTCGGAAGCCATGGCGCCGATGTGGCGACGCGGCGACGCCGTTCAATATCCCGGCCGTCTAGGCGGCCTGCGGTACCTGGTAGGCTCGGGCGGCTTCGGAGAGCTTCTCGATGAATTCCGAGATATGCGCCTCCTCGACGATCAGCGGCGGCAGCACTCGCACGACATTGTCGCCCGCCGCTACGGTGAGCAGGCCGTGCTCGCGCAGGTAATTGACGAAGGCGCGGCTGTCCGTCTTGAGCTTCACGCCGAGCAGCAAGCCCAGGCCGCGGACGCTTTCGAACAGGTGGTCGTGGTTGGGGATCAGCTGCTCCAGAGCGCCGCGCAGGCGTTCGCCCATGCGGCGGGTATGCTCCATGAACTCGTCGTTGGCGACCACGTCCAGCACCGCCTGGCCGGCCGCGCAGGCGAGCGGATTGCCGCCGTAGGTCGAACCGTGAGTGCCGATCACCATCCCGGCCGCGGCCTTTTCGGTGGCGAGACAGGCCCCCATCGGAAACCCGCCGCCAATGCCCTTGGCCGCCGCGATGATGTCGGGCTGGATGCCGTAATGCTCGTAGGCGAACAGGCGGCCGGTGCGCCCGAAGCCGCACTGCACCTCGTCCAGCACCATCATCAGGTCGTTCTCGTCGGCCAGCCGCCGAAGCCCTTTGATGAAGGCGTCGCTTGCCGGCCGGATGCCGCCTTCGCCCTGGATCGGCTCGACCAGAAAGCCGGCCGTGTGCGGCCCGACCGCGGCTTCGGCGGCGCCGAGATCGTCGAACTCCACCACCCTGAAGCCGGGCAGAAGCGGCGCGAAGCCGTCGCGAAGCTTCTCTTGGTTGGTGGCGCTGATCGTGCCGAGCGTGCGGCCGTGAAAGGCGCTGGTGAAGGTGATCAGCTCGTGCTTGTCCGGGCGCCCATGATGGTGGTGGTAGCGGCGGGCCGTCTTGATCGCACATTCGACCGCCTCGGCCCCGCTATTGGTGAGGAAGACGGTATCGGCGAAGGTGAGCTCGGTAAGCCGCCGTGCGTAAGCCTCGCCCTGCGGCGAGCCGTAGAGGTTGGAGACGTGGATCAAAGTCGCCGCCTGATCCTGGATCGCCTTCGTCAGCACCGGATGGCCGTGGCCCAGCAGGTTGACGGCGATGCCGCTCGCGAAGTCGAGATATTTCTCGCCATTCTCGCCATAGAGGTAGACGCCCTCGCCCCGCACCGGCCGCACCGGCGAACGCGGATAAACGGGCATGAGCGGCGTGATGGCCATTTGAGGTTCCGTCCTTGCGCTGGTTTGGCACCGCGTGCGGCAGCAAGGGCGGGCTAGAACATCGCCCGAGCGCCCGTCAACGGTCAGGCTTGCTATTGAGACGTGATTGCGACGATCGGCTGGGCGCTGCGTATCGTATTCTCGTTGGTCTGCAGCGCGATGAGTTCATCCAGGAACGATAGCGTCTTGAGCGTGCGGTCCTCTGCTTCTCCCTGATGCAGGTCGATGCGCGGAATGAAATAGCCGGTTCCATGGAATCGGGTGGCTACCGCCGCGACCGGGCTTGGGCCCTCCTCTGCCTTGAACAGCGTCAACAGTCGACCCGAGCCGCTGTAATAGACCAGCCCGCGCCGGTTGAGGGTGCCGGAACGCACACGCACGCGGTGGGATTCCCCGAGATAGTAGATGATCGTTTCCACAGACCGTAGCACCACCCGGCCACGGCTCGCGGAGAGCTCCACCGAAGCGATCGACGGTCGCGCATGCTGACCGCTCCGCACGGCGGCACAAAGGCCCTCCACCTGAAGCCCGCTAATGATGGTCCGCTGGCTCGGGCGAATGGTTATACGTTTGGTACCCGGTTCCGCGTCCTCGACGGTGCCGACGATGTAATTCGGCCCCAATCCGTCCCTCAGGAGTGCGATCGCTCGGTCATCGGCGACGGTGAAGGTCTGCGGGCTTCCCGGCGTCGGTTCCGAGGTGATCTGAAATTGCGGCGCTGAGCGCCGAAAGAAGTCGACGAAGGCGTCGTTGACGGCGGTGCTGCCATCCTCCTCATACTCTCCGCTGTTGAGCAGCAACCGCCCGTCGGGACAGACGACGCCGCCGACCAGGAGCGGAAGCAGAAATTCGGCATCCCAGCCGCTGTGGAGAAAGAGCCGTATTTGCTCAGCGCTAACCGGGGTTAGGATCTGAGTCGCGAATTCGCGCGCGCCCAAGGGCACGATCGTGACGTTCGGGTTCACGGCGTCACCAATGGTCAGGCGGGGCGAAATGATGTCGCGGCCACCCGCAATCACATTCACAAACGGGATCTCGATGGAGCTCGTATTCCCCACCTGCCCCTGGACATTACCCATCAGTGAGAATTGCAGGGGCTCTCTGGCAGCCGAGCGCAGGATGTTGAGGAGCAAAACCTCGTCGCGTGACTCCGCGAAGGCCCGGTTATAGCCGACGGCAACGTCGCTCGTGGATTGCACCGCAGCACAGCCGGCGACAGCTGCAAGCAGAACCGCACAGCAAAATCGAAGAAGCAGTCCGACCATCTTTCCCCCCAGAAGATGAACGGTGTACTTTGCCTCGGTGCAGCGTCTGAAGCAATGGGAAGCCGCTCCAGATACGATCAGAATCGGGAGTGAGTGGCGAATGCCAGAGCCGGTCAGCCGCGCCGCCCGTCGCGGTCGCGGCGCTCCACGCGCAGGTGCTGCTCGAGGCGGTTGATCTGCGCGCGAATGTCCGCGAACTCGCGTGCGGAAAGGCCGTTGCGGCTGGCGCGGTGGAGGCGGCCGCGGACGTGCGCGGCCTCGCGGCGCAGGCCGAGCGCCTCGCGCGGCGAAATGATGCCGCGGCGGTCCGAGCGCAGGATGCGCAGGTCGATGCGGTCGAGCTGGCGAAGCAGCTCGCCGACCGCGTGGCGGCTCGGGCCGCGCTGGTGCCAGCCGTGATGGCGGCCGCCATGGTATTGAGCGGAAGCCGGCGCCGCGGCCAGAGCGGCGGCGGCGAGCGCGGCGGAAACGAACGGGCGACGCATGGTCACTTCACTCCTTGCGGAAGACTTGCTGCCCCTCCGCTTAGTGCGGACTTGTTTGGCCCACGCTGAACGGAAGCGACAGAATCTGTTCAGGCTCTCAGTTAGCTCAGGCTTTGAGTTAGCTCAGGCTTTCAGCTTCCAGCCGCTGCGAAGCAGCGTGAAGCACAATGCGCCCAAAGCCAGATTGATCGCGAGCAGCAGAAGCGCGCCGAACGCTACCGGCGAGTCGGCGGCTCCCAGGAAGCCGTAGCGGAAGCCGGAGATCACGTAGAAGAACGGGTTGGCGTGGCTGACGGCGCGGAACGCCGGCGACAGCGCGTCGATCGAATAGAAGGTGCCGGACAGCAGCGACAGCGGCGCGACAACGAAATTGCTCACGGCGGCGGCATGGTCGAACTTCTCGGCCCAGACCGAAGTGATGAGGCCGAGCAGGCCCAGCATCGTGCTGCCCATCAGCCCGAACCACAGCACCGCCCAGGCGTGATGCGGCGCGACATGGACGCCGGGCCAGGCGAGCATCGCCAGCCACACCGCGAAGCCGACCAGGAAGGCTCGGGTGACCGCGGCGCCGAGCAGGGCGGTGATCAGCTCCGCGACCGAAAGCGGCGGCATCAGATAATCGACGATCGTGCCCTGGATCTTCCCGACCAGCAGCGAGAAGCTGGAATTGGCGAAGGCGTTCTGGATCATCCCCATGACGATCAGCCCCGGCGCCAGGAAATCGGCGAAGGGAACGCCCATGATCGTGCGCCCCTGCCGCCCCAACGCGACGGTGAAGATGACCAGGAACAGCATGGTGGTGACGGCCGGCGCCCAGATCGTCTGCAGCTGCACCTTGAAGAACCGCCGAACCTCCTTCACATAAAGGGTCGCAAGGCCGCCCCAATTGACGCTCCTTATGACTGGGACGCCGGGGGCGGCACGGACCCACTTCGAAGGCTGGTCGTTCACAGGCGCGGTCGCTAGTCGCACTCGCAGTGGCCCGCAAGCCCATGAGAATTGCTGAGGATGGTAACGCCAATGTCGTGGACGGATGAGCGAATCGAGCGGTTGAAGGCGCTGTGGACTCAGGGGATCACCGCCAGCCAGATCGCCGACGAGCTGGGCGGGGTCTCCCGCAACGCGGTGATCGGCAAGGCCCACCGGCTGGGCCTCCAGGCGCGCCCGTCGCCGGTCAAGGGCGGCGAGGAGCAGGAGCCCGAGCCGGAGGCGGCGGCGGCGCCGCAGCCCAAGGCGGCGCCCGAGCCCAAGGCGGCGCCGGAGCCCGCGCCGTGGGAAGATTCGGACGAGGTGCCTGAGACCGAGGCGGCCCAGGAGGCTCCTGCCGAGGCGTCCGAGACCGCCGAGGCGGCGCCGGCCCAGCCGCCGCAGCCGCAGATCCGCTCGATCGGTCCGGGCGGCTTCGTCCGGCAGGGCCCAAGCGACCAGCAGGCGCCGATCCCGCCGGCGCCGCCGCGGCGGCTGGTTCCGGCAAAGCCGAGCGCGGAGGTCGCGGACAAGACCAGCCTGCTCGATCTCAACGAGAAGATCTGCAAATGGCCGGTCGGCCATCCCGGCGAGCCCGACTTCCACTTTTGCGGCAGGCCGGCCAATCCGGGCTTTCCCTATTGCGTCGACCATTGCGGCGTCGCCTACCAGGCGCAGCTTCCCAGGCGCGACCGCAAGCCCCCGCCGCCGCTCCCGTTCGGTGGCCCGCGAGTCAGGTAAACCGTGCAAGCTCAGCAGCTTGGCTAATCTGCGTTAGACTGATTTTCCGGAACGGCCCGCCGGGCTTCCTCGTTTTGCTTTTGGTTCCGGGGCCGAAAGGCTTGCGGAGGCGAACCAAGGAGCGACCCAGGCGATGGCCGGCAAGGACATGGAATATTACGAGCGGCGGGCGGAACAGGAGATCGCGCTCGCCCAGCGCGCCAACCATGCCGGCGCGGTGCGCGCCCATTACGAGCTCGCCACGGCCTATCTGGACCTGATCCACGGCGACGATCCCCAAGCGCAGCCTAACGCGCTCCACGCCTGACCTGAGACACCGCAATGGCCGAGCTGAGGAGAGCGCCGCTGCTGGCGCTGCTGGCGGCGCTTGCCGCCTGCGCCGAGGCGCCGTCGCCGGCCCAAGCGGTCTCGGAAGCGCCGGCCGTCCGCGCGCCGGCCGCCACGGCACCGGTCGCGGCGGCCCCGGTCGCCGCGGCGGTGCGGCCGATCACCGGCGATCCGGACGATTATGACGAGGTGCTTGAGGCGATCGGCGACCAGCGCCGGATCCTGCTCGGGGAATCCACCCACGGCACCCACGAATATTATCGCGAGCGGGCGCGCCTCACCGAGCGCCTGGTCCGCGAGCGCGGGGTTCGCGCGGTCGCCATCGAAGGCGATTGGGGCTCGACCGAGCGGGTCAACCGCTACGTCCGTGGCGTCGGCCACGACCGAAGCGCCGCTGAAGCCCTGGGCGGCTTCAGGAGCTTTCCGGAATGGATGTGGGCCAATGCCGATTTCCGCGACTTCGTCGAGCGGCTTCGCGCCTTCAATCTCGAGCGGCCGGCCGAGGAGCGTGTCGGCCTTTACGGCATGGACGTCTACGACCTGTTCGACGCCGCCGACGCCGTGGTAGCGGGCCTACGCGCCGCCGATCCGGCCGCCGCGCAGCGGGCGCAGCGCGAATATCGCTGCTTCGCCCATTACCGCCGGAGCACCCACGCTTACGGCGAGGCCGCCCGGCGGCCGCGGGCGAGCTGCCGCGATGAGGCCCAGGCGGTGCTGGCGCAGGTGCGCGGCGTCCCTCGTCCTGCCGACCCGGCCGCGGCCGAGGCGCATTTCGCGCTCGTCCGCAACGCCGCCTCGGTCGCGGCCGCGGAGGAATATTTCCGCACCGTCTACGCGGGATCGATGGCCTGGAACGTGCGCGACACGCGGATGGCGGAAAATGTCGAGGAGATCGCCGCCCATGTCGAGGCGCTTTCCGGCGCCCCCGCCAAGGTCGTCATATGGTGCCACAACACCCACAGCGGCGACGCGCGCGCCACCTTCGCCGCCAATCGCGGCGAGCTCAGCCTCGGCCAGCTGATGCGCCAGCGCCACGGCGAGGATTCGTTCCTGATCGGCTTCCTCAGCCATTCGGGGACCGTCTATGCGGCTCCGCAATGGGATTTGCCCGGACGGCGCTACGACATGCGCCCCGCCATCGAACGCAGCTATTCGGACCTGTTCCACCGGCTGGGAATACCGGCTTTCTCGCTGGTCATCCGCGGAAACCAGGCGGTGGCGGAGGCGCTTTCCGGACCCTTGCTCGAACGGGCGATCGGCGTCGTTTACGCTCCCGCCACGGAGCGGCAGAGCCACTATTTTCCGACCCGGCTCGCGCAGCAGTTCGACGCGATCGTCTATTTCGACCGCACCAGCGCCGTCGCTCCGCTGCGCTGAAAGAAAAGGGGCTCCGAAGCCGGAGCCCCCGTTGATCGAAGCTTGGGCGGAATCAGGCCGCCTCAAGCTCCCTCGCATTTTCGTTCCGGGACTGCTGCCCGGCCGAATCGCTCTCGAGCTGCCGGACCGATTCGCCGCCGCCGATGGCGATCTTGCGCGGCTTCATCTCCTCCGGGATCTCCCGCTCGAGCTCGATCGACAGGACGCCGTCCTTCAATTCGGCGCGCTTCACCTGGACATAATCGGCCAGGCCGAAGCGGCGCTCGAAGGCGCGGGCGGCGATGCCGCGGTGGATGTAGCGCGCCTCGTCGTCATCCTGCTTGCGGCCGGAGACGATCAGCAGGTTCTGCTGCGCCGTGACGTCGATTTCGTCGGGACGGAAGCCGGCGACCGCGAGCGTGATGCGGTACTTGTCCTCGCTTTCCTGGACGAGGTCGAACGGCGGATAATTGTCGCTGACCTGCGAGGGGATGCTGCTTTCCAGCAGGTCGAACAGCCGGTCGAAGCCG
>DASZEO010000308.1:0-1601 GCA_035940755.1 Allosphingosinicella sp.
CCGCTCCCCGCGAGCCGCGCCTCGCCATCGGCGATCGCCGCCTTGACCTTGTCCTGCCTCAGCGGCGCGCCGCCCTCGAAGCGGACGCTCTTCAAGAGCTGCGGCAGCGGCTGGAACAGGGTGAGCACCTCGCTCGCGCGCCTGCCGCTCTCGACCAGGCAGGCGAGCACCTGAAGCGCCGCGACCAGGCCGTCGCCGGTGGTCGAATAATCGTTCAGGATGATGTGGCCGGACTGCTCGCCGCCGACATTGTAGCCCTTCGAGCGCATCGCCTCGAGCACGTAGCGGTCGCCGACCTTGGTACGGTGAAGGTCCAGCCCCTCCCCTTCGAGGAAGCGCTCAAGGCCGAGATTCGACATGACCGTTGCGACGATGCCGCCGCCCCTGAGCGTGCCGCGGCGGCGCCAGGACGAGGCGATCAGCGCCATCATCTGGTCGCCGTCCACCTCCTCGCCTTTTTCATCGACGACGATCAGCCGGTCGGCGTCGCCGTCGAGCGCGAGGCCGATGTCGGCGCCGGTCGCGACCACCGTCCGCCGCAGCAGGCCGGTGTCGGTCGAGCCGCATTCTTCGTTGATGTTGAGGCCGTTGGGAGTGACTCCGATGGCGGTGACCTCGGCGCCCAGTTCCCACAGGGCCGACGGCGCCACCTGGTAGGCCGCGCCATGGGCGCAGTCGATGACCACCTTGAGGCCGGACAGCGTCAGCTGCGGCGGGAAGGTGAGCTTGGCGGCGTGGATGTAGCGGCCGCGTGCGTCCTCGATCTTGCGCGAGCGGCCGATCGCCTCCGAAGGCACCAGCCTCGGCGCCTGCTCGAGCCGGGCCTCGATCTCGGCCTCGTCGGCGTCGGAGAGCTTGTAGCCGTCGGGGCCGAACAGCTTGATGCCGTTGTCGACGAACTTGTTGTGGCTGGCGGAGATCATCACGCCCAAATCCGCGCGCATCGAATGGGTCAGCAAAGCCACCGCGGGGGTTGGCACCGGCCCCACCATCACCACGTCCATGCCAACGCTGGTGAAGCCGGCGATCAGCGCCGTCTCCATCATGTAGCCGGAAAGCCGCGTGTCCTTGCCGATCACCACCCGGTGGCGATGCTCGCCGCGAAGAAAATGGGCGCCGGCGGCCTGGCCGATCTTGAGCGCCATTTCCGCCGTCATCGGCATCTTGTTGGTGCGGCCCCGGATCCCGTCGGTGCCGAAGAATTTGCGAGTCATTCCAGTTCGGCCCTTCCGGCGCTGTCCCTTTGCCGCGCCTGATAGCGCGCCGCGGCGCAAAGGGCGAGTTCCCGCGAGCGGGGAGCCGGGGCCAAGGAAAAGTGTCTGTCCCCTTCCCTCGACCGCCGATAAGGAACGCGAATGTCGCAGCCGACCCGCATCCTGCTCGCGCTCGTCCTCGGCCTCGGCGCGGGGATCGCCAGCGTCGCCATGGGCGGCGCCTGGGTCGAGCGGGCCGCCGGAATGGCCGAGCCGATCGGCGGCATGTGGCTCAACGCGCTTCGGATGACGATCGTCCCGCTGGTCGTGTCGCTGCTGGTGACCGGGATCGCCGCCACCGCCGAGGCGGCACGGGCCGGGCGGCTGGCGACCCGCGCGATGGTCCTG
>DASZEO010000309.1:0-5949 GCA_035940755.1 Allosphingosinicella sp.
GCGCCCGCCACGATCGTCAAGGCGATGCCGAACCTGCCGGTGCGGCTCGGCAGGGGCGTCGTCGGCCTCTACAGCGACAGCGGCGACGGCACGGCCCGGGCGCTGGTGACGGGGCTCATCGCGGCGCTTGGGCAGGCCGAATGGTTCCAGGACGAGGCGCTGTTCCAGCTCGCCGGCGTGCTCACGGGCGCGGGCCCGGCTTTCCTGTTCCGCTTCATCCAGCGGCTCGCCGAGGCCGCCGCCGGGCTCGGCCTCGCACCGGAGCAGGCGATGCGGCTGGCCACGGCGATGACCGAAGGCGCGGCCGCGCTTGCCGCCGCCTCGCCGGAGACGCCCGAGGCGCTGGCCCGGCGTGTCGCCAGCCCAGGGGGAACGACCCAGGCGGGATTGACCGTTCTCGATGAGGATCGGGCCCTCGCCGACCTGCTGGCGCGAACGCTTGACGCGGCGCGGCGGCGGAGCCTGGAGATGGCGGCGGAGGGGCGCGGCTCGCCACGTTGACCGGCCCCGCGCCGCGCCTTATCCGCTGCGCATGAGCGACCTGCGCACCTATGACGACCGCGACGGCTGGATCTGGCTCGACGGCAAGCTGGTGCCGTGGCGCGAGGCGCAGGTTCACGTGCTCACCCATGCGCTGCACTACGCTTCGTCGGTGTTCGAAGGGCAGAAGGCCTATGGCGGCGAGATCTTCAAGCTCTCCGAGCACAGCACGCGGCTGAGGCGCAGCGCCGAGCTGCTCGGCTTCGAAATCCCCTGGAGCGTCGAGGAGATCGACGCCGCCTGCCGCGAGGTGCTGAGCGCCAACGGCCTTACCGACGCCTATATGCGCCCGCTCGCCTGGCGCGGCTCCGAGCAGATGGGCGTGTCGGCGCAGCGCACGAAGATCCACCTCGCCATCGCCACCTGGCCGTGGGGCGCCTATTTCGGCGAGGAGGCGGCGCAAAGGGGCATCCGGCTCGACATCGCGCAGTGGCGCCGGCCCGCACCCTACACCGCGCCGACCGCCTCCAAAGCATCCGGCCTTTACATGATCTGCACCCTGTCGCGCCACGCCGCCCAGGCGCGCGGCTATGACGACGCGCTGATGTTCGACTGGCGCGGGCGCATCGCCGAGGCGACCGGCGCCAACGCCTTTTTCGTCAAGGACGGGGCGCTGCACACGCCGACCCCCGACTGCTTCCTCGACGGCATCACCCGGCGCACGGTGATGGACCTGGCCCGCCGCCGCGGCATCGAGGTGGTCGAGCGCGCCATCTGGCCGGAGGAGCTCGAAAGCTTCGAGCAATTCTTCCTCACCGGCAGCGCGGCCGAAGTCACTCCGGTGGCGTCCGCGGGCCCGTGGAGCTTCGAGGTCGGCGACCTGACGCTGCAGCTGCGCAAGGATTATCTGGACCTGGTCAACCGCCGGACCGCCAACGCCTAGAGCCTTTCGATCCGGCGGAGGGCGGCTATAAGGCCGCCGCATCGGCCTCTGCTGGGGCGTCGCCAAGTGGTAAGGCACCGGTTTTTGGTACCGGCATTCGCAGGTTCGAATCCTGCCGCCCCAGCCAACCGAATCCTCATGATTCGTAGAACAAATCCTGAAAGATGCGCCGGAATACGGCGCCGAGGCGTGAGAACCTCGCTTGTGATACGGCTCTTCGAGCCGCCGGGTGGCCGGCGCGCATGTCCAGGCCGCTTGCGGTTAAAGGCGGCGGCGCATGTGTGGTCTCGAGCACGTCGGTGCCGCTCCGCGGCGGCGTGGCGCACAGATCAGGAAAAGGCGTGTCGAGAATGTGAGGGTAGGTGGTGCCAGGGCGGAGACTATCTGGACGAAAAAAGCTTGTCGCCTTCCCCGGCCCAAGGTGTATGTATTCAGTAGGGGGAGGTTCCCATGCCCGACCGCATCTGCGCCTTGTTCTGCGTTCCTCCGATTTCCTTTGCCCGGCTTGGCGGAAGCACAACGCCGCTGGCGGCTTATATTTGGGCCCGGCCGAAGAATCCGCGCACGATCGGCGAAACGGTGGCGGTGCCGAGCTGGTCGCTAAACGTTTTTCCAGACGGTTCCGCGGAGCCCTTCCGCCCCGATTCGATCCGGTTTCGCGATGGCGCGCTGATTCGGCCGGTATGCCCGTTCGTCGAGGTCTGGGCGCGGGTCGGCGATCCCGACAGCGATGCCGCCTCCTGGCGGGACGCGCCGCTCACGCCCGCTTTGCTGGCCGCTGAAGGGCTGGCACCCGCCGATCTTACTTTCGAGGTCACGGCGCGAAATCTCAAGGCTGCGCGGCGTACGCAGCGGCCGGAGCTAGCTTATGGAACCTTCCCGCCGGTGGTCGTCGCGGGGGACGATCATTCGGTGCGGCCGCTCGCCGGAACCAGCCCACCCTCGCCGGCTCCGATGATTCCGGCGGGGCGCGAAATCCCATTGGGATCGGTCCAGGTCATACGCGCCAGCACGCAGTCGGCGCCGCCCGATGCGCCGTGGCGCGAGGACGTCAGTCTGGAGACCGTGCGCATTCGCTTCACCCCGGCTGCGGGCCATTTCTACGGTCCGCCACAGGCGTCGGCCGCGACGAACGCCGACCCGGCGCCCGCGGTCGAGCCGTCGCGCGCCTTCCTCAACGCCGCCGCCGGCTGGTTCGGAAGCCAGGGCCAGGGCGGCGGCTTCGTCATTCCCGGCGACACGTTCGACGAGACCGCCCGGCGCTCCGGCACCTCCCTCGGAGTCGTCGACGATACCTGCGAGGCGCGGATCGACGTTGCACTGGCAAGGCCGGGCGGCCGGACGTTGGGCGCGCATGCCAACCTGCTCGTCGGCCCGCCCGATTTCGCGCCGGACCGCCGGCCGTTCCTTTCGGTGGCCGACGAGCTCAACGATCGCGACGCGCAGGCGGAAGCGCGCAATGCGGCGATGGCAGGCCCCGAACTCGATCTGTGGGTCGCGGACCTGTTCGAGCGCATCTACGAATGCGTCGCCCAACTCAACGTCGATTTCTGGCGCGATCAGAACGGCATGAACGTGCCTCCCGCCGGGCTCGCCGCCACGCCGATCCCCGGCGACGGCCTGCCCCGGCCGACCTGGTCGATGGGCAGCCGCGACGCGCTGCGCAACCGCACCTTGCGGGTCGCGGAGGCCGCGGACGACCTGCCGCTTCCGCTCGCGGCGCATGCGCGCGAACGCCACCGGAGCCTTTCCGACGTCGAGGCGCTGCGCGCCTTCGTCCTTGCCAACCCGGCACGCCTCGCCCAGTTGATCCGTGCGCCGTTCGAGGCGGAGCCGAACGAGGGGCTGCGCAGCACCTCGATGCGGATGCCGCCGTTCATGGCGCAGTCGACGTTTCTGACGCCGCTGACGCTCGCGGCCTGGCAATATGATCTGCTGTTCAAGTGGGTCGATCAGCTCCTCGCCGCGCCGACCGCGCCGGCGGTCCCGGTGGTCGAGCGGGTCGCCCTCGAGGGGGTGATCGCCCCCGCGCGACCCGCGCCGGCGTCGGTCGAGCCCGCGCCCGTCGCGGCCGAGCCTGCGCGCCCCGAGGCGGGGCCCGCTCCGCCCGAAGCCGGGCCTGCGCCGGCAGAGGCCGAAGCGGCCGAGGAAGCGGCAGCCGCTCCGCTCAGCGAGGAAGCGGTCCGCGCTCGTGACGCGATCCTGGCGCGGCTCGACGCCGCCGGCGTGTACCGGTGAGCGCGATGGCGACGCAGCCGCCGCCGCATCTGCAATTCGCCTCGGCCGCCGGCAATCACCTGTACGTCAGCGCCTATAGCCGGCTGTTCGATCTTCCGGCCGGGCTGGCGATCGATGCGCAGTCGGCTGCCGGCGCGGAGATGATCGAAGGCCTTAGCCGGGCCGGACCTGAGGACGAAAGTCTCGCGCTCGCGCCCCAGCCCAATCCGCAGAGCGTCTCGCTGAACATCGCGGCGAGCTGCAACCTTGCCTGCGGCTATTGCTATGCCGGCCAGGGCGAGTTCGACGGTCGACAAACCGCCGCGATGAGCTGGGACACTGCCCGCGCCACGGTCGACCGGCTGCTCGACGCCGCGGACCCGACCAGCCCGATCACGATCGGGTTTCTCGGCGGCGAGCCGTTCCTCAACCGGCCCTTGCTCCACCGGGTCACTGCCTATGCCGCGCGCCGCGCCGCCGAGCGGGAGCTCGACGTGCGGTTTTCGGTGACGACCAACGGCACCTTGCTGACCGACGAAGATCGCACCCTTCTGCGCAATCATCCGTACGCAGTCACGGTGAGCCTGGACGGAGATGCGGCAACGCACGACCGCAACCGCCCCGGCAAAGGAGGCCGCGGCAGCTGGCACCGCACCATTGCCGGCATCGTTCCGCTGCTGCGTGCGCCGGGGCTGGCGCAGGTCGCGGCGCGGGCGACCGTCCGGCGCGACGACATGCGGCTGCGCGAGCATCTGGCGGCACTGGCCGCGCAAGGCTTCACCGAAATCGGCTTCTCCCCGCTGCGCGCCAGCCCGCGCGGCACCGACACGATCGCCGGCGCCGACTGGTCCTCCTATGTCGAGGCGCTGAAGGAAGCGGCGCGCGGCGAGCTGTCGCGGCTGCGCATGGGCCTGCCGATCCGGCTGACCAACCTGGCCGTCGCGCTCAAGCAGATCCATCGCGGCTTCGCCTCGCCATTTCCGTGCGGCGCCGGCGGAGGCTATTTCTCGGTCGCTTCCGACGGCGCCTGGTATGCCTGCCACCGCGCCGTCGGCGACGAGGCCTATCGCCTCGGCGACAATGACGGGCTGGACGAGGCGAAACGCGGCCGCTTCCTTGCGGAGCGCCACGTCGATGCCCAGACCGACTGCCGATCGTGCTGGGCGCGCTATCTGTGTTCGGGCGGCTGTCACCAAGAAGCGGCTGCGCGCACCCCCCAATCCTGCGATTTCGTCCGCGAATGGCTGCGATTCTGCCTTATCGCCTATTGCGAGCTTCGCGGAAACCTGAACCCCGGCGAAGGAGTGGCCGATGCCCGAGCCTGACCTCAAGCTGCTTCCCCGCAACGTTGCCGCCATGCGCCTCGGCGCGCGTCCCTTCGAGGTGCCGGTCCTCGCGGCCGGCAATCCGAGCGCCACCCTGCTGGAATCAGGGGTCGGCAATTGCTTCCCTGGGCTCGAATGCGACATCCGCAACCTCGAGCGGCGCTTCTTTCCGTTCCTCGTCGTCGACACCGATTTCGGATCGCTTCGCGTAACGGAGGTCGCAAGCGCGGCGGTCGCGGCGGCAGCCGCGGCCGCCGAGCTTTCCGCCGCCGATGCCGCCCTCTACAACGCAATCGCCGCCGATCTTGCCGCCGGGGGCGAGTGGCAGATCATCGGCCTGGCCGGCGACTTCGGGCCGCTGGGCGTCCTCGATTTCGCGCTTACCGATCTCGGCGGCGGCAGTACCGGGGCGGGTCGGCTTCCGGCCGACGCCTGGACCGCGGTGCGTCTCCTCAAGGAGGGCGCAATCGTGACCTTACAGCTGGCCGGCCCGGGCGGCCGCACCGAAAGCCTCGCCGCGCCCCGGATGCGGTATCTCGATGGCAATGGCGCGCTCGCCAGGATGTTCGAGGTGGGCGAGCTCACCCAGTCCTTGTGCAGCCCCTGGACCCACGATTTCCGCGACTGCGGCTGCTATTATTGGGCGACCAACCACCCGGACATCGCGCTGCCGGCCCGGACCGGCGCGACCGGGGTGGACGAGACCGACCTCGCCACCGTCTGGCTGCGGGCGGACCGGAACGCCAGTCCGCCGCCGGTCGCCACCGAGGCCGGCGGCGCGCCGGAGCTTCGCCACCATGGCATCAACCGCGACTGGCAGTTGCTCAATTTCGTGTTCGAGAGCCGGGAGCAACTCGCTCCCTATGCCGAGAGCGAGTTCACGGCCCCGCCTTTCGCGGACCTGTCGACGCTGCTGACGCAGATGCGCTATGCCGCCGGGGTCGAGCTGGCGCTGACCCAGGAATATCTCGTCGCGGCCTGGTC
>DASZEO010000310.1:0-4372 GCA_035940755.1 Allosphingosinicella sp.
CGCCATGCGCATGAACAGCTTGCGAAGCCGCGGGTCGGAGATTTTCCCCTCCGCCCAGTCGATGTAGAGGCGGTGCACGTCGGTCGACGGAACGGCGCCCGCAACGGCATTGATGAAGGCGCGCCTGTCACTCACCGAAAAAACCTTTCGGACCGCGCCCCTGTTTCGGAGCTATAACGGCTACGCCTGAATTGGGCTCCGTGGCAATATGCTACTTATTGATGCGGTCCGCAGCGGTTCCACCCCGGACCGCGCACCACCCGCCCCGGCGTCGCCCCCGTATGCTCGCCGTCGGCCAGCACCTGGGTGCCGTTGACGAAGACGTGGCGCATGCCGACCGCATATTGGTGCGGCTGCTCGAACGTGGCGCGGTCGGCGATGGTCGCCGGGTCGAAGATGGCGAGATCGGCGAAATAGCCGCGACGAAGCCTCCCGCGGTCCGTGAGGCCGAGATTGCCCGCCGGCAAAGCGGTGAGCCGCCGCACCGCCTCCTGGAGCGGTACCAGCCGCTCGTCGCGCACATAGCGGCCGAGCAGCCGCGCGAAATTGCCGTAGGTGCGCGGATGCGGGTGCGAGTTCAGGAACACGCCCTCCGTCGACTGGCTCGCCGCGTCCGAACCGAAGCTCACCCACGGCAGCCGCAGCTGGCGCCGAACATTGTCTTCGGACATTAGGAAGTAGATCGTACCGACCCGGCTCTGGTCCTCGACGACGAGGTCCATCGCCGTCTCTTCCGGGCTGGTGCCGCGCATCCGCGCCACCTCCGCCAGGGTCTTTCCGACATATTGGCGAAGGGCGGGATTGCGGAACTCGGCCAGCAGCATCCCTTCCGGCCCGGCGCCGTAGAAGAGATTCTCCCACCCCTGGCCCGGCCGCCGCATCTCCTGAGCCACCCGCGCGCGGGTGGCGGGGTCGCGCAGGCGCGTGATCCACGCTTCCTGGCCCCCCGCCTGCACCCAAAGCGGCATGGCCGCGTCCAGGCCGGTCGCGCCGGCGGGGTAGGTGTACATGTCAGCGGTGATCCGAAGCCCCTGCCGCCGCGCCGCCTCGATCCGGCCGATCACCTCGTCGTAGCGGCCCCAATTCTCCCGCCCGGCCAGCTTGAGGTGGTAGATTTCGGCGGGCGCTCCGGACCGGTGGGAAATTTCCACCAGCTCGTCGATCGAAGGGATGATGTCGTCGCCTTCGGACCGCATGTGGCTGATGTACATTCCGCCGCACCGGCCCGCTTCGCTGACCAGGGCTACCAGCTCGTCGGTCTCCGCGAAGTTGGCGGGCGCGTACATGAGCGCGCTGCCGACGCCCATCGCACCGTCGTTCATCGCCTGGCGCACCAGCTCGCGCATCCGCGCCAGCTGCTCCGGATTCGGGTCGACGTCGCCCTCGCCGAGCTCGTGGATCCTCACCGTCGTCGCGCCGACGAAGCTGGCCACGTTCTGCGAGACGCCGCGGCGCTCGAGATGTTCGAGATATTGCCCAAGCGTCGTCCATTCGATCGGGAAGCGAATGTCGCCCTGGCGGGAGATTTCCCGGGCCTTCATCTCCTCGGTCAGCGGGCCCATCGACCAGCCCTCGCCGAACACTTCCAGGGTCACACCCTGGCGCACGTCGCTCTGGCCGCGGCCGTCCTCGATCAGCGCTTCGTTGGCCCAGCTCAGCATGTTGATGAAGCCGGGAGCGACCGCCAGCCCGCGCGCGTCGATCTCGCGCGGCGCGGTGCCGGGGGCGTGCGGGCCGACATAGGCGATGCGGTCGCCCGCGATGGCGACGTCGCCGGCATAGGGCCTGCCGCCGCTGCCGTCGTAGATGGTGCCGCCGCGAAGGACGACGTCGTATGCACCCTGCGGCTCGACGGTGGCGCAGCCGGCGAGGAGCGCCGCGGCGAGCCAAACCGTCAGGCTTCGAAAGAGGCCCATCGCCTAGGCGGCCGCCGAGCCTGCGGGGCCGGTCAGAAGGTCGGGACCGGCTGGGGCGGCTGCTGCGGCACCTTGCCCATCGCCATCTGCCGCGCGAAAATGTCGCGAATCAGCGTCAGCGAGAAAAGGTGCGCGACGATCAGCGGCAGGATGCCGTTCTGGTTGAGCCTCCTGAGCTGGTCGCCGTGGAGGTCGCGGAACTTCTGCTCGTCGAGCATCCGAAAGCCGCGGTAGATGAAGGGCTGCGGGCTGTCGCCCGGCTGGATCGAAACTTCGCCGTCGATCAGCAAGTCGAGCTCGAGTATTTCCTTCATGAAGGCGGCGGTGCGCTGCCCGGCGACCTCGAAATCCTCGCAGAATTTCAGGATGTTGTTCAAATTCTCCGAAGGCTTGCCATCGTCGAACAGCGGCGTGCCGTCCTCGAAGTCGCCGATCAGGTCGCTGTCGGGATCGAAGCAGAGCGACAATTCCGTCGCATTCGGGTCGAGGCGGGCGAGGAGGTACGGGTAGCGGCGGACATAGGCCGGCACGTAGAAGGGATGGTGCGCCTTGCCCTCCTCGTCGACGAACACGTTGACGCCCTCGTTGAGGCCGGCGAGCCCCAGCGGCACCGGATTTTCACCGGTGGAAAAGACGATCGGCATGTAGCGCTGGGCGTGGACGAACTCGTCGACCGTGAGCGGAATGGCGTGGGCGTCCGCGAAATAGGGCGCCTTCTCGCTGGTGCGGGCGCGATAGGTCGAATGCGCGCTGCTCGAGAGCGGCTGCAGATTCTTGTAAAAGAGCGGCAGATTGGGCGGCGGCTGAGTCGCCATGACGATATCTCCAAGCTGGGACTGAAATTCGGCCGGCCTGGGCACGGCCGAGGTTTTTCAGGGCCTTCGTCTATGGGCGGCGATCCGTTTCTGCAAGTGGAACCAGCTTGCCCGGGTTCATTATGCCGGCCGGATCGAGCGCCTGCTTGATGGCCCGCATCGCACCCAGGCGCGCTGGCGAGGCGAGCCGCGCCAGCTCGTCCAGCTTCATCTGTCCGATGCCGTGCTCGGCCGAGATCGATCCTCCGGCGGCGGTGACAAGATCGTGGACGAAGGCGCTGACGGCGCCGCCTTGAGCCTCGAGCCATTCGGCGCCTGCGCCGGCCGGAGCGCGGACGTTGAAGTGGATGTTGCCGTCGCCGAGATGGCCGAAGGCGTTGACGCGCGTGCCAGGAAAGCGGCTCTCCACCTCCCGGGCGGCGGCCACGACGAAGCCGGGCATGTCCGCCACCGGCACGGAAATGTCGTGCTTGGCCGCTGGGCCGTCCAGCTTCTCGGCTTCGGAAATGCTGTCGCGCAGGCGCCACAGCGCTTCGGCCTGGGCCTCGCTGGCGGCGATGACGGCATCGGCGACGAGGCCGGTCTCGGTCGCGGCTTGAAGGCCCTCGTACAGCCGCTTGTCAGGGCTCGGCGCCGCCATCGGCGCGACCGCCTCGATGAGGACGTTCCAGGCATGGCGATCTGCGAGCGGCGAGCGGGCGCCCGGAATATGCTCAAGGACGAGGTCGAGCGAGCTGGCCGGGACGAGCTCGAAGCTTTCCACCGCGTCGCCGAGGACGGTTTCCAGGTGCCGCAGGAGCTTCATCGCTACCTCAGGGCTGGAGCAGCCGGCCCACGCCACCACGCGCTCCCCCACCGCCGGCACCAGCCGCAAATTCGCCGCCGTGACGATGCCGAGCGTCCCTTCGGCGCCGATCAGCAGCTGGGGCAGGCTATAGCCGCGATTGTCCTTCCTGAGCGGCGCCAGGCCCTCAAACAGGCTGCCGTCGGGCAGCACCGCCTCGATTCCCTGCACCAGGCTTCGCATCGTCCCGAAGCGAAGCACCTGGGTGCCGCCGGCATTGGTGGAGACGAGGCCGCCGATCGTCGCCGAGCCTTTGGCGCCGAGCGTCAGCGGGAAGCGGCGGCCGGCCGCGTGGGCGGCATCGTGCAGGTGGGCGAGGATCACGCCCGCCTCGGCGACCGCGAAGCCCGCCGCCGGGTCGAGCGCGCGGATCCGGTTCATCCGCCGCATCGAGACGATCAAAGCTTCGCCCGAAGCGTCCGGCGTGGCTCCGCCGACCATCGACGTGTTGCCGCCCTGCGGGACCAGCGGCACCTCTTCCACGGCGCACAGCCGAACGATCGCCGCTACCTCCTCGCGGCTCTGCGGGGAGAGCATCGCAGCCGCTGCGCCGCGATAGCGGCCGCGCCAGTCGGTCAGCCACGGCGCCATCGCGTCCGGGTCGCCGGTAAGGCCTTTCGGGCCGAGCAGATCGGCGAGCTTGCCGAGCAGCGCCGGGCGGGGATAAGCCATCGCCGGCAGATAGTCCGGCCGCCCGGCAGGAGCAATTAATCGCATGTTCAAGCGCATGCAGGAAAGCCGGGACTGACATGGAGCATCGCCGTTGATCCTGCTGAGCGCCGCCGCGCTGCTGCTGT
>DASZEO010000311.1:0-5510 GCA_035940755.1 Allosphingosinicella sp.
GCTGATCGTCGCGGCGCTGTGGCCGGACATGCCGCAGCTCCCGCCGCTCGCCGGCCTCGCCGCCTTTCTCGGGCACCTCTATCCCGTGTGGCTGCGCTTCAAGGGCGGTAAGGGCGTCGCCACTTTGATCGGCGTCGTCGCCGCCTTGCTTTGGGAGGCGGCGCTGGTCGTCGGCGCCGTGTGGATCCTGGCGCTGCTCGTCACGCGCTATTCCTCCGTGGGCGGAATGGCCGGCGCGGTGGCCGCGCCCGCTGCCGCCTTCTTCTTCGGCCGGATCGATCTCGCCATCCTGTTCGCCGGCCTCGCTTTGCTGGTCCTGTGGAAGCACCGCGCCAATCTGGGCCGGCTGTTCAGCGGGACCGAGCCGAAGGTGGGGAGGGGCAAAGGCTGAGATGGCGCCCACCGCCGATCATGTCGCCCGGCTCCGCCTCATCCGGTCGGACAACATCGGCCCGATCACCTACTTCCAGCTGCTCGCCCGGTTCGGCTCCGCGCAGGCGGCGATCGACGCGATTCCCGACCTTGCCGCGCGCGGCGGCGGCCGTGCGCCGAGGCTCGCCGCCCGAAGCCAGATCGAGCGGGAGATCGCCGAGGTCGAGCGGCTGGGCGCGCGCTACCTGTTCCTTGGCCAGGGCCTTTACCCGTCGCTGCTTGCCGAGCTCGAGACCGCCCCGCCGGCGCTGATCGCCAAGGGCGACTTCGCCTTGCTCGACAGGCCGGCGGTAGCGATGGTCGGCGCCCGCAACGCCTCCGCCGCCGCCTGCCGCTTCGCCCGGCAACTGGCGCAGAATCTCGGCGCGGCCGGCACCGTCATCGTCTCCGGCCTCGCCCGCGGAATCGACACCGCCGCCCATGACGGAGCGCTCGAGACCGGCACGATCGCCGTCATCGCCGGCGGCATCGACATCTTCTACCCGCCCGAAAATGAGGCGCGCCAGCGGGCGATCGCCGAGCGGGGCCTGCTGCTCGCCGAGCAGCCGCCCGGAATCGAGCCGCGAGCGCGTCACTTCCCCTATCGCAACCGGATCATCGCCGGCCTGGCGCAGGGCACGGTCGTGGTCGAGGCGGCGCCCAGATCCGGCTCGCTGATCACCGCCCGCCATGCCGCCGAGTTCGGCCGCGAGGTGATGGCGGTCCCCGGCTCCCCGCTCGATCCCCGCGCCCAGGGCTGCAACCAGCTGATCCGCGAAGGCGCCACCTTGGTGCAGACCGCCGAGGACGTGCTCGAGGCGATCAGCCCGATGCGGATCCGCCCCTTCCGCCAGCCCGACCGCCGCTATGCCGAGCCGCCGCCGACGTGCGACGTCGACGAGCAGGCGCGCGGCCGGATCGCCGCCCTGCTCAGCGCCACACCGGTGCCGGTCGACGAGCTGGTCCGGCAGTCCGGCATTGCTCCGGCCACCGTGCAGACCGTGCTGCTCGAGCTCGAGCTCGCCGGCCGCCTCGAGCGCCACGCCGGCGGCCGGGTCAGCTTGGCCTGATGTCTCCTGACCCTCACCGCCACGTGATCTTCGACACAGGGGCGCTCCTTGGAGCAACGCTGCGCCTGCTGAGGGCGAATGCCGGCCGATCATCCTTCGCTTTGCTGGTGCTTGTCCCAGTCAGCATGGCCGCAGAACTTAACGCTGCGAACCTCGCCCTCAGCTCATTGCTATGGGTACCGTACCTGGTCGCTCAATATTGGCTGACGGCAGCGGCGCTCGACCAGTTGGATCTGAGATCGGCGTCGCGGCCTCGGTTCCTCGCTTTCTTCCTTGTCGGGATCGTGACGTCGCTCGGCATCCTGGTCGGACTGGTGCTGTTGATCGTCCCAGGGCTCGTACTGATGGTCCGCTGGTGGACTGCCGTCCCGACGGTCATTGCCAGCGACATCGGGGTGTACGCGGCCATCGACGAGAGCTGGCGCGCGACCGAGGGCGGATTCTGGCCGATCCTCGCTTTTTTCCTGCTGCTCTATGTCCCGCCTTTGGTCGCTGCGGCCGGCGGGACCATGATCGAGACTTTGATCGGCGAACCCTTGGTGGGTTCTCTGATCGCCAACCTCCTCTCCAATGGCGGAGCCGTTGTCGGCTGGCACGGCGCCGTCGCCGTTTATTCGACCACGCAGCCTCGAGCCGACGTGTCGGACGTGTTCTCTTGACGCCGGGCGAACGGTTCAGGGTCCGGTGCGCGGGAACGGCTGAGCGGCCAGCGAACTAGATCCAGCTGTTTCCTATAGCTTCCGTTCCTGATATGTTCTCTCTATGAAATTTTCTGATGCACGGTCCAAGCCTCTGTCGCTGCCCGCCGTGGCGGATGCGTTCGCGGCGGCGCTGCAGCTTGGCTCCCGCGTGGGGCCTGAGCGAAAACTTACAAAGCTGACGAGATTCACCTGTCGAGGCTGCCGACTTCGTCAGTTTCCGCAGGGGCCGAGCCCTGCGCTTGACGCCGCGCCGCGCGGCTCACCACCCTATGCGCGTGTACGCGTAAGGGAGCAGGCATGAAGCTCGTCGTCGTCGAATCGCCGGCCAAGGCCAAGACCATCGAGAAGTATCTGGGCGGCGGCTACCGGGTCCTCGCCTCCTACGGCCATGTCCGCGACCTGCCGCCCAAGGACGGGTCGGTCGATCCCGACGACGGCTTCGCCATGCAGTGGGAGACCTATGCCGACAAGGCGAGGCAATTGAAGGCGATCGCCGACGAAGCGAAGAACGCCGAATCTTTGATCCTCGCCACCGACCCGGACCGCGAAGGCGAGGCGATCAGCTGGCACGTCCAGGAGGTGCTCCAGAAGAAGAAGGTGCTTCCGGCGCATGTCGAGCGGGTCACCTTCAACGCCATCACCAAGAGCGCGGTGACCGAGGCGATGCGCCGGCCGCGGGCGCTCGACGAGGATCTGATCGACGCCTACCGCGCCCGCCGAGCGCTCGATTATCTGGTCGGCTTCACGCTCTCGCCGGTGCTGTGGCGCAAGCTGCCCGGCGCCAAGTCGGCCGGCCGGGTCCAGTCGGTGGCGCTTCGGCTGATCGTCGACCGGGAGCGCGAGATCGAGCTGTTCCGGGCCCAGG
Organism: Allosphingosinicella sp.; assembly: GCA_035940755.1. Lineage (GTDB taxonomy): Bacteria > Pseudomonadota > Alphaproteobacteria > Sphingomonadales > Sphingomonadaceae > Allosphingosinicella. The sequence goes on from DASZEO010000311.1 coordinate 3,048, forward strand.
AATATTGGAGCGTCGCCGCCACCATGGAGGCCGACGGCACCGAATTCCTCGCCCGCCTGGTCCGCTTCGACGGCGAGAAGATCGACCGGCTGACGATCGGCGACGAAGGCACGGCGCGGGCGGCCAAGCGCGCCGTCGAGCAGGGCCGGTTCACCGTGGCCTCGGTCGAAACGAAGCCGCTGAGCCGAAATCCGCCGCCGCCGTTCACCACCTCAACCCTGCAGCAGGAGGCGGCGCGCAAGCTCGGGCTGTCGGCGAGTCGCACGATGCGCCTCGCCCAGGACCTCTACGAGGACGGCGCCATCACCTACATGCGCACCGACGGCGTGCAGATGGCGCCCGAAGCGATCTCCGCCGCGCGGCGCGCGGTGACGGAGCGCTACGACGCCGGCTACGTGCCGGACAAGCCGCGCCACTACGAGACCAAGGCGAAGAACGCCCAGGAAGCGCACGAGGCGATTCGTCCGACCGATTTCGGCCGCGACCATGCCGGATCGGGCGAGCATGCGCGGCTCTACAACCTGATCTGGAAGCGGGCGCTGGCAAGTCAGATGGCATCGGCGCGGCTGGAGCGCACGACCGCGGAGCTCATCGAGGGCACTGGTTGCCATGCGCTGCGGGCCACCGGCCAGGTCGTGCTCTTCCCCGGCTACCTGGCGCTCTACGAGGAAGGGCGGGACGACGAGCAGGACGAGGAATCGCGGCGGCTGCCGCGGCTTCGCGAGGGCGACGCGCCGCACATGAAGCGCGTCAGTGCCGAGCAGCATTTCACGCAGCCGCCGCCCCGCTACTCCGAAGCCAGCCTGGTCAAGAAGATGGAGGAGCTCGGCATCGGCCGCCCCTCCACCTACGCCTCAACCATCCAGACGCTGAAGGACCGCGAATATGTGCGGGCGGAGAGGAACCGTCTGGTGCCGGAGGAGAGCGGGCGGCTGTTGACCGCCTTCCTCGAGCGCTTCTTCGAGCGCTACGTCTCCTACGATTTCACCGCCCATCTCGAGGACGAGCTCGACGACATTTCGGGCGGCCGCATGGAATGGCGGGCGGTGCTCGAGGAATTCTGGCGCGACTTCAAGCCGAAGACCGCCGAGGTGATGGAGCAGAAGCCGTCCGAGATCACGGCCGCGATCGACGATTTCCTCGCGCCCTGGCTCTTTCCGGACAAAGGCGACGGGACCGACCCGCGCCTCTGCCCGGCCTGCCGCGAAGGCCGGTTGAGCCTTCGCGGCGGCCGTTTCGGTGCTTTCGTCGCCTGCTCCAATTATCCGGACTGCAAATATACGCGCCGCTTCGGCGCCGAAGGCGCTGAGGAGGACGGCGGGCCGAGGGTGCTGGGGACCGACCCGGCGACCGGCCTCGACGTGACGCTTCGCTCCGGCCGCTTCGGCACTTATGTCCAGCTCGGCGAGGGGAAGGACGCGAAGCGGGCCTCGCTTCCGAAGGACGTGCCGGCCGAAGCGCTCGACTTCGACTTCGCGATGAAGCTGCTCTCGCTCCCCCGTGCCGTTGGCACCCACCCTGAGACAGGCGAGACGATCACCGCGAGCATCGGTCGCTACGGGCCGTATCTCGCCCATGTCGGCAAATATGCGAAGCTCGCTTCGACCGCCGAGGTTTTCGAGGTCGGCATGAACGCGGCGGTGGCGAAGCTCGCCGACGCCGCAGCGGGGGGCGGGCGCGCCCGCAGCTCGCGCGAGCCGCTCAAGGTGCTCGGCCCCCACCCGCGCACCGAAGCCGAGATCAGGCTGATGGAAGGCCGCTTCGGCCCCTACGTCACCGACGGCACCACCAACGCCACCTTGCCCAAGACCGTCTCCGGCGACGCGCTGACGCTGGAGGAGGCGGCGCAGCTGCTCGACGAGCGCGCCGCCAAGGGCCCGGCGACGAAGAAGGGCCGCCGAAGCTCCCCGCGCCGGAAAAAATGACGCGGCGGCAAATGGTTGACGCGCAATTTACGATACAAGCTTCGGGAAGCTTTACCCGGCGCGGCTAAGCCGGACGGATGCGCACGGGCAGGCTCAGCATCAGTCGCGGCTACGGCACGCAGGATCGGCCGGCCGCCGCGCCGCGGCTCGTGGTCGTTCCGCGCGAGCCGGAACCGGTCCGCACCAGGCCGGAACCCGCCGCGCCCGCCGCCGCCGCCCTGACGCCGGAATACCGGCCGGCGCACGATCGGCTGGCGGCGCTCGAGCGGCTGGCGCGCCTGCGCAAACAGGGGGTGGTGACGCCCGACGAGTTCGCCTTCGAGAAAGCGCGAATCCTCGCTTATCCCGCCGGCGAGCTGGTGCTCGAGCAGCCGGCGCCGGAGCCGCGGCCGGCGGGCCCGTCGCTGCTGGGGCGCCTGCTGAGCTGGAAGTTCATTCCCGTGGGCCTGGCGCTCGGCCTCGGCCTCTCGTTCCTGAGCCAGCCGCACGACACCGTCCGCTTCTTCGACGAGGCGCTGCGCCTGCTCGGCGCCTGAGC
>DASZEO010000312.1:0-1997 GCA_035940755.1 Allosphingosinicella sp.
CGCCGCGACTTTCCATTTGACGTTGAACCAGTCGCCGGCGCTTGCGGGCGCCCGCCCGCCGATCATCAGCGGAAGAGGAGCGGCGAGCGGCAGGCAATGCCATGCCGCCGCCGCGCCCGCGCGCCAGACCGAACCCCGGCGCCCGTACTCCCTGACGGCCTCGGCGGCGAAGGCCATCAGGCCCAGCATCCCCCAGCCGAAGACATGGGTGACCCACAGCAGGAGCGAGATCGGCACGAACAGCAGCGCGCGCAGCCGGAAGCGCTCGAGCCGCCCGAGCCGCAGCCACAGGGCGAAGGCGAGAAAGGCGAAGGCCACGGCGAGCGAGAAGTTCAGGAAGCCGTAGAGGAAGGTGTAGCTGTAGATCAGCGGCGCGGCGAACAGATAGGCCGGCGTGAGCCGCCTATGCGCCTCCTTCATCGCCCACAGGAAGCCGGCGAAGGTCAGCGGCGGGATGAGGATCACCACGATCCTGGCGCCGGCCTCGATGCCGAACAGTCGGCCGAGCGGCACCATCAACAGGTCCACCCCGAGATTGGGGATGAGCGACCAGTGGAAGTCGTAGAATTGCTGAAGCGCCGGCGATCGGTGGAGGTCGAGCGCGATCTTGTAGCGGCCGAGATGGCCGGGAAGGTCGGTCAGGGGCGGCACGTCCGGCCAAAGCAGCGGCACGGCGGAAAGGACGATCAGCGCCGCCAGCGTCCAGCGCCGCTCCCACCACGGCGCAGCCGATTCCTTCACGGCCGTTTCAGCGCGATCGATGCGGTCGGGGGGCTCCAACGACCGCCGGCTATTCGGCAGCCCGGCTGAGGTGCCATTCGGGCGGCTCCTCGAGCGAGCGAAGCCGCGCTTCCTCCTCGAACATGAACTCGCGGGTCATCGGGATCGCGTCGCGGCGCTTCAAATACTGGACCTGCCAGTTGACCATGCCGCCGTAGCGGAAGGCGGCTTCGGCGCCGGCCAGATAGAATTGCCACATGCGGAAGAAGCGCTCGTCGTACAGTTCGATGATCTCCTCGCGCGCGGCATTGGTGCGGTTGGACCATTCGTGCAGCGTGTGGGCGTAATGGTAGCGCAGCCCTTCGGTGTCCGAGACGATGAAGCGGTTGCGCTCCGCCTCCGCCACCAGCTCCGACAGCGACGGGATGTAGCCGCCCGGGAAGATGTACTTGCGGGTCCAGGCGTCGGTGGTGCCGACCGGCGCGCCCATCCGCCCGCAGCAATGCGACACCATCACTCCGTCGTCCTTCAGCAGCCGGTGCATGTGCTTGTAGAAGATCGGATAATGCGGCGTGCCGAGATGCTCGATCAGGCCGATATTGGTGATTCGGTCGAACTGGCCCTCGACGTCGCGATAGTCCTTGAGCTCGAATTTCACGCGGTCCGAGACCCCCAGGGCCGCGGCGCGCTCGTTGGAGAAATCGACCTGGTCGGGCGCGAGGGCGACGCCAAGCACGTCGACGTCGTAATGGCGGTGGAGATAGAGGGCGAGCCCGCCCCAGCCGCAGCCGACGTCGAGCACCTTCATGCCCGGCTTTAGGTAGAGCTTGGCGGCGATGTGCGCCTTCTTGTCGAGCTGCGCCTGCTCGAGCGTGTTCGACGTGTCGCGATAGTAAGCGCAGGTATATTGGCGGTCCTCGTCGAGGAACAGCTCGTACAGCCGCCGGGTGAGGTTGTAGGTATGCTCGGCGTTGCGCGCCGAGCGGCTGCGCCAGTTGATCTGGTCCAGCTTGCCGAACACCTTGCCGCCGAGCCGGCGAACGACCCCGCGCTGGCGAAGCGCGCCCGGCTTCTCCCAGGGCGCATTGTAGCGGGCGAACAGCAGCAGGTCGCGAATGTCGCTGGGCGGTTCGACCACCAGCCGCCCGTCCATATAGGCCTCGCCGGCGCCGAGCCGCGGGTCCTTGGCGATGTCGAAGGCGGCCTTGCGGTCGGTGAGGCGGACGGTGATCGGGCCGTGGTTCGGGTCGGGCTTGCCATAGCGGTAGCTCTTGCCG
>DASZEO010000313.1:0-3116 GCA_035940755.1 Allosphingosinicella sp.
GCAGGTCCTCCTCGAGCCGCCACACCTCGCTGGCGGGGCCCCGCCCATATTTGGGCGGATCGAGGATGATGCCGTCATAGCGCCGGCCGCGGCGCACCTCGCGAGCGACGAACTTGGCCGCATCGTCGACCAGCCAGCGGACCGGCGCCTCGGCCATCCCTGAAAGGGCGGCATTCGCCTTCCCCGCCTCGACCGATTTCTTCGAGGCATCGACGTGGACCAGGCGGGCCCCGGCCGCGGCCATGGCCAGCGTGCCGACGCCGGTATAGCCGAACAGGTTCAGCGCCTCGGTTCCCAGCCCCAGGCGCTCGCGCATCCACGCCCATTGCGGCGCCATGTCGGGGAAGAAAGCGAGGTGGCGGAATGGTGTGCACTGGGCCCGGAAGCGGACGTCCTGCCAGCCGAGCTCCCACCCCTCCCGCGGCACCGGCCGAGCAAACTGCCAGCGTCCGCCGCCTTCCTCATCGGACCCCGGGATGAACTCCCCGTCGGCGCCCCACTCCGCGTGAGCGGGCGCCCACATGGCCTGCGCCTCGGGCCGGACGAAGCGGTAGCGGCCGTAGCGCTCGAGCTTGCGCCCGCCGCCGGAATCGAGCAGCCCGTAATCGGGCCACGGCTCGGCCACCAGGGTGAGCAGGTTCACGCCGCCCGGACGGCGGGCAAGCCGATAGAGGCGGCGGCGCGCGGGCCCGCGAGCATCTTTGCCCCCGCGGCATGCACCTGGTCGAGCGCCACCCGCTCCAGCTCCGCCACGACTTCCGCCGGCTCGACCAGCCGGCCGTGGATCGACAGCTGGCGCGCGACGTACGCGGCCTGGCCCCAGCTGGACTCGAGCGACATCAGCAGCCCGGCCTTGGCCTGGGCGCGGGCGCGGTCGAGCTCGCGCTGGGTCGCATTGGCCGCCGCGTCCGCGATCACCGCCTCGATCAGCGCGGCCGCCGCCGGTGCCTGCCGGCGCGCCGTCGCGGCATAGCCGTAGAACAGGCCGGTGTCGCGATAAGGGAGGAACGAGGCCCAGACGCTGTAGGCGAGCGCTCGTTCCTCGCGCACCTCGTGGAACAGCCGCGAGGAGGCGCCGTTGCCGACGAGGTCGGCGAACAGCCGCGCGGCATAATGATCGCCATCGCCGATCGCCGGGGCGGCCCAGGCGAAGGCGAGGTGCGCCTGGTCGGCCCGGGCGGCGACGGCCCGCCGCCCGCCGGCGAACCGCGCCGGCCCGGCCGGCGCGATTGGCCCCTCCGGCAGGCCCTCGAATGCCCGCTCGGCCAGCCGCACCAGAGCGCCATGGTCGACCTTCCCGGCCGCGACCAGAAACAGGCTGCCGGCGCGATATTGTTCGCTGCGCCAGCGATGAAGATCGTCGACGCCGATCGCGGCGATGCTCGCCTCGTCGCCGAGGACGGAGCGGCCGAGCGGCTGGTCCGGATAGGCGGCGGACCAAAGCTCGTCGAAGATGATGTCCGAAGGTGTATCGCGCGCCTCGCCCAGCTCCTGGAGCACGACCTCCTTCTCGCGCTCAAGGTCGTGCGGCGCGAGATGCGGCCGAAGCACCAGGTCGGCGAGGATTTCGACTCCAAGCGGAAGGTGTTCGGCGAGCAGCGAGGCTGTAAAGCTGGTGCCTTCCCGGTCGGTAGCCGCGTTGAGGTCGCCGCCGACATCTTCGATCGCCTCGTTGATCTCCCGCGACGAGCGCCCGCCGGCACCCTTGAACACCATATGCTCGAACAGATGGGCGACGCCGTTGACCCGCGCCTCCTCGTGACGCGAGCCGGCGTCGGCATAGAGGCCGACCGCCACCGTCTCCACGCCCGGCATGAGGCGGGAGGCCACGCACAGGCCGTTCTCCAGGGTGGTGAGCTGCATCATCGGCAAGGCGCGGATTTAGGCGCTCAGCGCCCGTCCGACAATCTCCGGCGAAGCGCCAGCGCGTAGATCGCCGCGGCGGCGGCGGCGAAAAAGAACCATTGGAAGGCGTAGAAGAGGTGGTTGTTGGGCACGTCCTGGATCGACGGCGGAGCGCTGGGCTGCAGCGGCGGACGCGCCGTGGCGCTGGTGACGACGATCAGCCCGGCGTCGCCCACGGAACCGGTCGTGCCGGCGACGATGCCGTCGATCGACAGGCGCCGGTCGTCGTCCGGGAGGTGCGTCCAGCCGGCATTAACCCGAAGCCGCCCCGCCAGGCCGGGAGCGCCCGGACGGCACGGTACGAAGTAGCTGTAGCCGCCGACGCCCTCGCGGCTGCTGCCGCCGCGAAGCTCCGGCGCGACGTTGAGCGCACGGCAGGTGACGAGCACTCTGCGAAAAGCCAGCGGGGGCAGGTCGCCGCCCCCTCGCCCGAGCAGCGGGTCCAGGTCGAGCGCCGGGAGCGATCCCGCCGCGGCATAAGCGGCGAGCAGCCGCTCTTTCTCCCGGGCCCGCTGCAGCTGCCAGACGCCCAGCGCGATCATGGTCGCGACCGCGGCGGCGACGATGAGCGTCGGCAGGAGCGGAAGCCGCCTCATTCCCCGCGCTGGAGCTGGCCCTCGCGGGCGCGGTGACGGAATTCGAGCGCCAGCAGCATGCCCTTGGCGACCCTCAGCAGCCCGACCACCATGATCGCCGTCAGCGGGAACCACAGCAGGATGTGGACCCAGAAAGGCGGCTCGACCGCCAGCTCGAGCCAGACGGCAAGGCCGGTGATGACGGCGCCGACGATGAAGATCAGGAACGCCGCCGGCCCGTCGCCGACGTTGAAGCCGGCGAAGTCGAGCCCGCAGGCGCGGCACGCCGGAGCGAAGGTGGCGAGGCCGGCGAACAGCGTCTTGTTGCCGCAGCGCGGGCATAGGCCGCGCAGGGCGACTTCGGCGGGCGCCGGTGCCTTAATGGTATTCGGCGCCCCAGCCGCCCCAGACGTAGATGCAGATGAACAGGAACAGCCACACCACGTCGACGAAGTGCCAGTACCAGGCCGCCGCCTCGAAGCCGAAATGCTGCTGCGGCGTGAAATGGCCTTTGTAGGAGCGCACCAGGCAGACGATCAGGAAGATCGTACCGATGATGACGTGGGCGCCGTGGAAGCCGGTCGCCATGAAGAAGGTCGAGCTGTAGATGTTCTGGGTGAACTCGAACGGCGCGTT
>DASZEO010000314.1:0-6854 GCA_035940755.1 Allosphingosinicella sp.
GGCGGCTTGCGCCGGTTGGGCGATGTTCATATTGGAGTGGCTAGTCAAGTCCGCCGCTTCTTCGCCGGAGCCGGAGCGGACGATCAGGAGATTCGCCGGAGATGAGCCTGCCGATTGCCCCCCGCGCCGCTTTGGGCGTCGCCGTCGGCGTCGCCCTTTTCGCCACCGGCTGCACCGCCGTACGCGACCACCAGGGCTATGTACTCGACGAGACTTTGGTCGCCGCGATCCAGCCGGGCGTCGACAATCGGGACTCCGTGCAGGGGACGCTGGGGCGTCCGACCTTCGTCGGCCAGTTCGACGAAAAGGACTGGTATTACGTGTCGCGCGAGACCCGCCAGCTTGCCTTCAAGATGCCGCGGCCGCGCCAGCAGACCGTGCTTCACGTGCGCTTCGACGATACCGGCAACGTGCAGCGCGTCGAGCGCACGGGAATGGAGTTGGTCGCCAACATCAGTCCTTCGGGCGACGAGACGCCGACCCTGGGCCGCAACCGCGGCCTGTTCGAGGAACTGTTCGGCAATATCGGCGCGCTCGGCCAGGGTCAGCGCCAGGGTACCTCGACCGATAACCCGCAATAAGCAGTGCTAGCGCACGATCCTGCCGGCGGCGAGGACGGCGAGAGTCACCAGGTCCGACGCGCTCGCCGTCATGGGCGAGATCTGGACCTGCTTTTCCATCCCAACCAGCATCGGCCCGATCAAGGCGTGGCCGCCGAGTTCGTGGAGGAGCTTCGCCGAGATATTGGCCGTCTGCAGCCCCGGCATGACCAGCACGTTGGCCGGCCCGGTGAGCCGGCTGAACGGGAACACCCGCTGAAGCACCGGATCGAGGGCGACGTCGGGCGCCATTTCGCCTTCATATTCGAAGTCGACGTCGCCGCGCGCGTCCAGGAGCCTTACTGCGTCGCGGATGCGCTCGAGGAAGCTGCCCTCGGGATTGCCGAAATTGGAATAGGACAGGAAGGCCACCCGCGGCTCGTGCCCCATCCGGCGCGCGATCTCGGCGGTCTGAGTCGCGATTTCCGCCAGCTGGTCCGCGCTGGGCCGCTCGGTTACCGTCGTGTCGGCGAGGAAGACGGTGCGGTTCTGCCCGACCAGCACATGGACCCCGAAGGGCGTCGTCCCCGGCTTTGGATCGAGCACGCGCCGGATCTGGCGCAGATTCTGGGCATAGGTGCGGGTGATTCCGGTGATCATCGCGTCCGCCTCGCCCACGGCGAGCAGGCAGGCGGCGAAGATGTTGCGGTCCTGGTTCACCATCCGCTCGACCTCGCGGTGGAGGTAGCCTCGCCGCTGAAGCCGCGCGTAGAGGTAGTCGGCAAGCTCGGCGACGCGGGGATAGTTGCGGCTGTTGAGCACCTCGATCGAATCGGCGTCCTCGACGCCGAGCGCGCGCAGCCGGTCGTGGACGTCGTCGCGGCCCACCAGCACCGGCACGCCGTAGCCGCCGTCCCGGAAGGCGACGGCGGCGCGAAGGACCACGTCCTCCTCCCCTTCGGCGAACAGCACCCGGCGCGGATCGGCCCGCGCGGCGTCATAGGCGAGGGTGAGCACCGAAGTCGTCGGATTGAGCCGCGCCCGAAGCGAGGTGCGGTAGGCGCCCAGATCCTCGATCGGCTTCTGAGCCACGCCGCTGTCCATCGCCGCCTTGGCGACGGCGGCGGGGACGACCTCCATCAGCCGCGGGTCGAACGGGGCGGGGATGATGTAATCGGCGCCGAAGCTGTGCGCCTTGCCGCCATAGGCCGCGGCGACCTCCTCGGGGACCTGCTGGCGGGCGAGGTCGGCGAGTGCCTCGGCGGCGGCGATCTTCATCGCGTCGTTGATTGTCGTCGCCCGGACGTCGAGCGCGCCGCGGAAGATGAAGGGGAAGCCGAGCACGTTGTTGACCTGGTTGGGATAGTCCGAGCGGCCGGTGGCGATGATCGCGTCGGGCCGCGCTTCCTTGGCGTCGGGCGGCGTGATCTCCGGGTCCGGATTGGCCATGGCGAAGATGATGGGCCGCTTCGCCATGTCCTTGACCATCTCCGGCTTCAGCGCTCCGGCCGCGGACAGCCCGAGGAAGACGTCGGCGCCCTTCAATGCCTCGGTGAGGGTACGTGCCTCGGTCTTGGCAGCGTGCGCGGACTTCCACTGGTCCATATTGCCCTCGCGCCCCTGGTAGATGACGCCCTTGCGGTCGCACATGATGACATGGTCGTGGCGCACGCCCATCGCCTTGATGAGCTCAGTGCAGGCGATCGCCGCCGCGCCGGCGCCGTTGACGACCACGCGGATGTCGGCGAGCCGGCGGCCGGTGAGGTGGCACGCGTTGATCAGCCCGGCGGCGGTGATGATCGCCGTGCCGTGCTGGTCGTCGTGGAAGACGGGGATGTTCATCCGCTCGCGCAGCGTCTGCTCGATGATGAAGCATTCAGGAGCGCCGATATCCTCCAGGTTGATGCCCCCGAAGCTCGGCTCCATCAGCTCGACCGCGTCGATGAAACGGTCGACGTCCTCGGTGGCGAGCTCGATGTCGATCGAATCGACGTCGGCGAAGCGCTTGAACAGCACCGCCTTGCCTTCCATCACGGGTTTGGAGGCGAGGGCGCCGAGGTTGCCAAGGCCGAGGATGGCGGTGCCGTTGGAGATCACGGCGACGAGATTGCCCTTGGCAGTGTAATCGTAGGCGCAGGCGGGATTCTCGGCGATCGCCCGCACCGGCACCGCCACGCCGGGGGAGTAAGCGAGGCTAAGGTCGCGCTGCGTCGCCATCGGCTTGGAGGCGACGATCTCGATCTTTCCGGGACGGCCCATGGCGTGGAATTCTAGCGCCTCGGCTTCCGAGAACTTGACGTTGCTGCCTTCGCTCACGCGCCGCTCCTTGCCGTTTCACCATGCTCTAGGGCTTTGCGGCGGCGGCGGGCAAGGCCGTGGCAGAGGCCGGTCCACCTTGCGCCGGGATTTGAATAGGATTAAATCCTACCAATGCGTTCAACTCGGCAGCTCAGCGTGACTTTGCCGCACGAAATGGCGGCTGCGGTTCGCTCGCGCGTCGCATCCGGGGCCTATGCGAGCGAGAGCGAGGTCATTCGCGAAGGCCTCCGCGCTCTGGAGGCGCGGGAGAAGGCTGAGGAGGCTTGGCTGCGAGGGCCCGTGGCCGACGCCTTTGACGCGCTGGAGGCGGATGTGTCGCGCGCCCGGCCGATCGCTGCCGTGCGCGAAACGCTCCGTCGCGAGCACGGCAGGGCGCTCCAGCCTGGAGAATGAAGCCCAAGGTGGTTGTTGCGCCGGAAGCGGAAGACCAGCTTCTCGCGCTCTACCGCTACATCGCCGCGCAAGCGTCGCCCGAGACAGCCAGCGAATACGTCTCGGCCATCCTCGACCGGTGCGACTCGCTCGCACACTTTCCCGAACGGGGAACGCCGCGCGACGAGATCAGGCCGGGTCTTCGCACCATCCCATTTCGCCGCCGCGTCACCATCGCCTACCGCGTGCTGGACGAGGAGGTGGCCATCCTCGGCATCTTCTACGGCGGCCGGGACATCGGCGCCTTCTTCGACGAGGAGTGAGGTCGAAACCGGTTCCCCCGGCTCGTGCTAGCCTCTAACCTCCGGACGTGGCCACGAAGGTGAAATCCGAGACGGCGGCGACGCCGATGATGGCGCAGTATCTGGCGCTGAAGGCCGAGGCGCCGGATTGCCTGCTTTTCTACCGGATGGGCGATTTCTTCGAGTTGTTCTTCGACGACGCCAAGTCCGCCGCGGCCTGCCTCGACATCGCGCTGACCGCGCGGGGCGAGCATGAGGGCGAGCCGATTCCGATGTGCGGAGTTCCGATCCAGGCCGCCGAGGCCTATCTCGCGCGGCTGATCAAGGGCGGGCACCGGGTCGCCATCGCGGAGCAGACCGAGAGCCCGGCGGAAGCGAAGAAGCGCGGCTACAAAGCGGTGGTCAACCGCGCCATCGTCCGCGTCGTCACTGCCGGGACTTTGACCGAGGAGGCGCTGCTCGATTCGCGCAGTGCCAACTGGCTGGCCGCGGTGTTCAAGGCGGGCGAGCGCTACGGAATCGCCGCCGCCGACATCTCCACCGGCCGGTTCGAGCTCAGCTCGGTGCCGCCGGGCGCGCTCGACGCCGAGCTGGCGCGGCTCTCCGCATCGGAGGTCATCGTGCCCGATCGCGCTCCTGCGAAAGCAGGAGCCCAGCACGAACAGACGGACTGGGCTCCTGCCTTCGCAGGAGCACAAACCACCAAGCAGCCCAGCAGGAACTTCGACAGCCAGGCCGCCGAGCGGCGGCTCAAGGAGAGGTTCGCCGTCGCGACGCTCGACGGCTTCGGCCAGTTCGACCGCGCAGCCCTGTGCGCGGCGGGCGGCCTGCTCGCCTATCTCGACGAGGTGGCGCGCGATTCGCTGCCCTTCCTGCGGCCTCCAGTGGCGCTGTCGCAAGGCGATCACATGATGATCGACGCGGCGACACGCGAAAGCCTGGAGCTTACCCACTCGGCGACGGGCGGCCGCGCCGGCAGCCTGCTCGCCTGCATCGACCGCACCGTCACCGGCGCCGGCGCCCGCCTGCTCGCGGCCGATTTGGGCGCGCCTTTGCTCGACCGGGGCCGGATCGAGGCGCGGCTCGACCTGGTCGGCCTGTTCGAGCGCGATTCGGGCCTTCGCGACCTGGTGCGGCGGCAATTGCGGGCGCTGCCGGACATCGGCCGGGCACTGGGCCGGCTCGTGGCCGCTCGCGGGGGCCCGCGCGACCTCGCCTTGCTGCGCGACGGCCTCGAGGAGGCGCGGCGGCTTCACGACCGGCTGGCGCGGCTGCCCGAGCGGCCGGCCCTGCTCGAGGCGCTGCTGCCGGCGCTCACCGGCCATGGCGAGCTCGTCGACCTGCTGTCGCGGGCGCTGGTGCCGGCGCCGCCGATCGACAGCGCCCAGGGCGGCTATATCGCCGAAGGCTATGACGCCGCGCTCGATGCGCTTCGGGCTGCGGGGGGCGAGGGGCGCCGCGCGATCGCCGCCCTCGAAGCGCGCTACCGCCAGCAGACTGGCATCGCCACGCTGAAGATCCGCCACAACGGCGTGCTCGGCTATCATATCGAGGTGCCGGCGCGGCATGCCGACCCGCTGATGGCGCCGGACTCCGGCTTCACGCACCGCCAGACGCTCGCCGGGGTGGTCCGCTTCAACGCCGCCGACCTGCACGAGCAGGCGCTCCGGGTGACCCAGGCCGGTGCTCACGCCGTGGCGGCCGAGGCGGCGCATCTGGAGGAGCTGACTCAGGCCGCGCTCGGCCGCGCCGAAGCGATCGCCGCCGCCGCCGATGCGCTCGCCCGGCTCGACGTGGCCGCCGCCCTGGCCGAGCGCGCTGCGGAGGGCGGCTGGTCGCGGCCGCTATTCGCCGGCGACAGCCGCTTCGAGGTGAGCGCGGGGCGCCACCCGGTCGTGGAGGAGGCGCTGAAGGGCGGCGGCGGGCGCTTCGTCGCCAACGACTGCCGCCTCACCGAAGAGTCGCGCCTGTGGCTCGTCACGGGCCCGAACATGGGCGGCAAGTCGACCTTCCTGCGCCAGAACGCGCTGATCGCGGTGCTCGCCCAGGCCGGCTCCTACGTCCCCGCCGCCAGCGCCACCCTGGGTCTGGTCGACCGGCTGTTCAGCCGAGTGGGGGCGTCGGACAACCTCGCGCGCGGCCGCTCGACCTTCATGGTCGAAATGGTGGAGACGGCGGCGATCCTCGCCCAGGCGACGCCGCAAAGCCTGGTCATTCTGGACGAGGTCGGGCGTGGCACCTCAACCTATGACGGCTTGGCCATCGCCTGGGCGGTGGTCGAGGCGATCCACGACAACAGCCGCTGCCGCTGCCTGTTCGCCACCCATTATCACGAGCTCACCCGGCTCGCCGAGCGGCTCGACGCGCTGACGCTCCACCATGTCCGCGCCCGCGAGTGGAAGGGCGACCTGGTGCTTCTGCACGAGGTGGCGAGCGGCCCCGCGGACCGGAGCTACGGCATCGCCGTGGCCAAGCTCGCGGGCCTGCCGCCGCCGGTGCTGGCGCGGGCCAGGTCGGTGCTCGCCAAGCTCGAGGAGGGCCGCGCCGCCACCGGCGGGATCGCGGCCGGCCTCGACGACCTGCCGCTGTTCGCCGCCGCGGCGCAGGAGGAGGCGGCGCCGGATCCGCTGGCGGCGGCGCTGGCCGACGTGGAACCGGACACGCTGTCGCCGCGGGAGGCCTTGGAGCTGGTCTACCGGCTCAAGGCGCTGCAGGCGGAGGGCGGCTGATGCCGGCCCGCTTCGCCGCCATCCCGCGCCGGCGCGAGATCATCGACCGCCGGGCGCTTGCCGCGCAGATGGCCGGGGCGGACCGAAAGGAGGCCGCGGCGTGCCTCAAGGCGGCACTCACCAGCGGCCGCCAGGAGATTGAGCGGCGGCTTGAGGAGCGGCCTTATGCGGGGACTGAGACGGCGGCGGCTTACGCCTTCCTGACGGACCAGATCCTGCGCCTCGCCTTCGATTACGTGACCGAGCAGGTGCATCCGGTCGCCAACCCCACAACGTCGGAGCGGCTGCTGCTGATGGCGGTGGGCGGCTACGGGCGCGGCGAGATGGCGCTCCATTCCGACGTCGACATCGCGTTCGTGACGCCGTGGAAGCCGACCGCCTGGACCGAGACGGTGGTCGAGACGATCCTCTATCTGCTCTGGGACCTGGGGCTGAAGGTCAGCCCGTCGACGCGAAGCATCGAGGAGCTGGTGCGGACCGCCGCCGCCGACCACACGGTGCGAACCGCCATCCTGGAATCGCGCTACCTGTGGGGCGACGAGGCGCTGTTCGACGAGGCGCAGCTTCGCTTTTCGAAGAAGGTCGTCGCCGGC
>DASZEO010000315.1:0-4397 GCA_035940755.1 Allosphingosinicella sp.
CCTCATGCAGTGCGGGTGCAGGCCTGGATGCTGAAACGAGTTCAGCATGACGACTGAAGCCAATCCCCCCACCGCCGTCATCTTCGACGTCGGCAACGTCCTCTACGGCTGGGACCCGGACAGCTTCCTCGTCCGCCAGATTGCCGACGACGAGGCGCGGATGCGCTTCGTCGACGATGTTGGGCTGTGGCAATGGCACGAGACGCTCGACGGCGGCCGGCCCTATGCCGAGGCGGCGGCCGAGCTGTCGGAGCGCTTCCCGGAATACGCCCACCTGATCGCCGCCTGGAGCGACCGCTTCGGCGAGACGATCACGGGCCCGGTGCCGGGTGTTCACGCCATCGTCGAGGAACTGGACCGGCGCGGAGTGCCGCTGTTCGCGATTACGAACTTTTCCGCGGATTTCTGGGCGCCCTTCTACGAGCGGGAGCGCAGCTTTTTCGGTCGCTTCCGCGACATCGTCGTCTCGGGCGAGGTCAAGCTGCTCAAGCCCGATCCCGCCATCTATTATATGGCGCTCGGCCGCTTCCGGCTGCGGCCCCAGGACGGGCTGTTCGGCGACGACCGGATCATCAACGTCGAAGCGGCCGAGGCGGTCGGCATGCGCGCCCACCTCTTCACGACAGCCGAGGACCTGCGCGAGCGGCTGAAAGTCGAGGGGCTGCTCTGAACTTTCGGCGGCGTGGCGCTTTGGTCCGCCCGTGAGACAAAGGTGGCCCTCTCGCCTGTGGCTGGTCCGTCACGGCCAGAGCGCCGGCAACGTCGCCCGGGCGGCGGCGGTGGCGGCGGGCGAGCATATGATCGGGATCGAGGTCCGCGACGTGGACGTGCCGCTCAGCGACCTCGGCTTGCGGCAGGCCGAAGCGGTCGGCCGCTGGTTCGCCGCGATGCCGGAAGGTCAGCGGCCTCAGGTGGTGATCTCTTCCCCTTATGTCCGCGCGCGCCAGACCGCAGAGGCGGTCTGCCGCGCCGGCGGCGTCGCTTCGAGCGCGCGAAGGCCCATTATCGACGAGCGGCTCCGCGAGCGCGAATTCGGCGTCCTCGACCGGATGACGACGGAGGGCATCCGCGCCCTCCACCCGGACCAGGCCGAGCATCGCCGCCTCCTGGGCAAGTTCTACCACCGGCCGCCCGGCGGCGAGAGCTGGGTCGACGTCATCCTTCGCCTGCGCAGCGCGCTCGACACGGTCAGCCTCCACCATGCGGACCGGCGGGTGCTGATCGTCTGCCACCAGGTGGTCGTGTTGTGCTTCCGCTACATTCTCGAGGAGATGGATGAGGCCGGGGTGCTGGCCGTCGACAAGGAGAGTGCGGTGCTCAACTGCGGGATCTGCGAATACGGGTTCGAGCCGGACGACGACCGGCTGTGCGTCCCCAGCCTCGTGCGCTACAATTTCGCCGCGCCGCTGCGCGAGGAGCAGGCCCCGCTCACCGCCGAGCCTGACGCGATCATCGGCACGCGATGACCAACCCCCAGGCCATAGACGAGGAGCTGCTGCGCAAGTTTCCGCTGCCGCACGTGGCGGAGGATTCGGGCAAGGAGGACCGCGGCCGGCTGCTGGTGATCGCGGGCAGCCGCGAGCTGGCCGGCGCCGCGCTGCTGGCGGGAATCGCCGCGCTGCGCGCCGGGGCCGGCAAGCTTCAGATCGGCACCGCCGCAAGCATCGCACCCGCGCTGGCCGTCGCCGTGCCCGAAGCCCGAGTGATCGCCCATCCTGAGACCGAGGAGGGGTGCATCGCCGAAGAAGGGATCGCGCCGCTGGTGCGCTGGGCCAAGGCGGCGCAGGCGGTGGCGATCGGCTGCGGCATGCAGCACGGCCCGCCGCTCGCGAAGCTGTTCGCCGAGCTGCTGGGCTGCGGGGCGACGATCCCGCTGGTGCTGGACGCGGCGGTGCTCGACTGCATGGCCGAGCTGCGGCCGCAGGTCTGCGCCTGGCGCGGGGGCACGATCCTGCTCCCCCATGGCGGCGAGATGGCGCGGCTGCTCGGGCGCGACCGCGACGCCGTCGAGTCCGATCCGCCGGCGGCGGCGGCGGAGGCGGCGGAGCGCTTCAATGCGCTGGCGCTGATCAAGGGCGCCCCGAGCTACGTCGCCACTCCGGAGGGCCACAGCTTCACCTATCCCGGCGGCGGCGTCGGCCTCGCCACCTCGGGCAGCGGGGACGTTCTGTCGGGGATCGTCGGCGGCCTTTGCGCGCGCGGCGCCGACCCGCTCACCGCCTTGCTGTGGGGCGTGTGGCTGCACGGCGAGGCCGGGCGGACCCTGACCGAGCAGGTCGGCCGGCTCGGCTTTCTGGCGCGCGAGCTACCCAACCTGATTCCCCGCCTGCTGCCCGACAATTAAGCCGGGCGGTGCCGCTCCAGCTCGTCGCCGATCAGCCGGGCGACGTGGACGACATTGGTCGAGCCGGGGGTTCCGAACGGCACTCCCGCGGTGACGATGATCCGGTCGCCGCCCTTCGCGAGCCGGTGCCTCAGTGCCATCCGCTTCGACTTGCCGACCATCTCCTCGAAGCTTCCGACGTCGCGGGTCCGCACCGCATGCGCCCCCCACAAGATGCCGAGCCGCCGCGCCGTCTTCACCGACGGCGTCAGCACCAGCAGCGGCACCGTCGGCCGCTCCCGCGCCACGCGCCTCGCGGTGGAGCCGGAGCTGGTGAAGCAGACGATGGCCGCGGCGCCGACGGTGCGGGTCATCTCGCCGGCGGCCCGGGCGATGGCGTCGTTGGTCGTCGCGTCGGGCAAGGTCTCAGTGAAGTGGACTCGCGCATAGTGGCTCGGGTCGGCCTCCGCGCGCGTCGCGATCCGGTTCATCATCGCCACCGCCTCGCACGGATAATCCCCCGAGGCGCTCTCCGCCGAGAGCATGATGGCGTCGGCGCCGTCATAGACCGCGGTGGCGACGTCGGAGACTTCGGCCCGCGTCGGCGAGGGCGTCGAGATCATCGATTCGAGCATCTGCGTGGCGACCACGACCGGCCGGCCCATCCGCCGCGCCGCCTCGACGATCCGCTTCTGGAGCGGCGGCACTTCCTCGGGCGGCAGCTCGACGCCGAGGTCGCCGCGCGCGACCATGACGGCATCGGCCAGCTCCAAAATGCCTTCGAGCCGGTCGATCGCGGCGGGCTTTTCGATCTTCGCGAGCAGGGCTGCCTTGCCGCCGATCAGGCGCCGGGCCTCGGCGACGTCCTCCGGCCGCTGAACGAAGGACAGGGCGATCCAGTCGACACCCTGCTCGAGCGCGAAGGCGAGGTCGGAACGGTCCTTGTCTGTAAGGGCGGCGAGCGGCAGCAGCACGTCGGGCAGGTTCAGGCCCTTGTTGTTGGAGATGGTGCCGCCGACCTCGACCTTCGTCTCGATCCTATCTTTTTCCGCGGCGACGATCCTGAAGACGAGCTTGCCGTCGTCAACCAGCAGCCGGGCGCCCGGCTGCACCGCCTCGAAGATCTCGCGGTGGGGAAGGTTCGCGCGCTTCGCGTTTCCCGGGCGGTCGTCGCGGTCGAACACGAAGGTCTGGCCCTTGCGAAGCTCGGCCTTGTCGCCCTCGAAGCGGCCGACCCTGAGCTTGGGCCCCTGCAGGTCGGCGACGATCGTCGTCGGCCGCTCGAGCTCGTGCTCGAGGGCGCGGATCGCCTCGATCCGCCGCAGATGGTCGGCGTGGCCGCCATGGCTCATGTTGATCCGAAAGGCGTCGGCGCCGGCCTCGGCGAGCTGGCGGATCATCTCCGGCGTGTCGCTCGCCGGGCCCAGCGTCGCCAGGATCCGCACCTTGCGGCTGCGCGGCACGGAGCGGCTGGTCTGGCTCTGCTTGGTCGACATCGCCTGCGCGCCATAGCCGCTGCCATTGCCAGCGCAACCCGCTTGAGCGGTGCATGCCGACGCCTTAGAGGCTGCCGCTCAACCCGGAATCGAAGGAACCCACATTGGCTGAAGGAAGCGTCGCGGCCGACGAATTGCGGCTGCTGATCGAGCGGATCGAGCGGCTCGAAGAGGAGAAGAAGGGGATCAGCGACGACATCAAGGACGTCTTCGCCGAGGCCAAGGCGCGCGGCTACGATCCCAAGACGATGCGGGCCGTTGTCCGGTTGAGGAAGATGGAGAACAACGCCCGTCAGGAAGCCGAAGCCCTGCTCGACACCTATAAGGCGGCGCTGGGGCTCGGCTGAACAAATCCACCTCCCGTTCGCCCTGAGCCTGTCGAAGGGCGCCTCTTCCTTTCCCAACAGGAATAAAAGGGCTTCGACAGGCTCAGCCCGAACGGTTTAGAGGGTCGAAATGGCCGGCCACAGCAAGTTCAAGAACATCATGTACCGCAAGGGCGCTCAGGACAAGAAGCGCTCGGCGATGTTCTCCAAGCTCTCGCGCGAGATCACCGTCGCGGCGAAGGCGGGGCTCCC
>DASZEO010000316.1:0-2829 GCA_035940755.1 Allosphingosinicella sp.
CGCGGGTCGCCATTCTCACGGACCCAGCGGCGGACGTTCCCGCTGCCCGCGTTATAGGCGGCGGCGACGAGAACGGCATTGCCGCCCCATTCGTCCATCAGCTGGGAAAGGTGATAATTGCCGAGCAGCACGTTGTAGGACGGGTCCTCGGTAAGCCGGCCGAGCGCGTAGGATACCCCGAGCCGGCTCGCCGCCTGCTGGGCGGTGCCGGGCATCAGCTGCATCAGCCCGCGCGCGCCGGCCGAGCTCACCGCGGTGCGCTCGAACGAGCTTTCCTGGCGGATGATTCCGTGGGCCAGCGCCCAATGCCGCGTGTAGGCGGGCGGGATCTGGACCTCGGGGAAGGCCGCGCGCGAATAGAAGCTGGCGCCGTTGGTCCGCGCCTCGCGCGCCGCCCACACGCCCATGTCAAGGCGTCCGATCGAGCGGCCGAGCTCGCTGGCCAGCGCCCGCTCGGCGTCGGTCTGGAGCTGCGCCGCCAGAGCGCGCACGAACAAGGTTTGGTTGCTCCGGTCGCCGGTAATGCCGAGGTAGCGGATCGCCTCCACCAGCGGGCGGCGCTGGAAGGCGGCCCGGGTCGCCGCATCGGCCGTCGGCGCCGGCGGCGGCGCCGGCATGGCACGGCCCAGCCGCTCGAGCGCCAGCTGCCCGTAAAACTGGTCCGGGCTCCCGGCCGCTAGCTCCAGCCAGGCATTGGCCTGCTGAGTCTGGCCGCCGGCGCCGGCCGCGCGGGACGCCCAGTAGAACCCCTTGGCGCGGGTCTGCGGGGACTGGGCGGCGCGGCCATATTTCTCGAACATCCGGGCGGCGTCAGCAAGGCGGTTGGTGCGCATGGCGGCGGTGCCGGCGAGCCAGGTCAGGTTGGTATATTCGTCGCGCTCGCCATAGGAGCGGCGGCTGACGTCGGTGCCGGCCGGGAACAGGTCGTCGACCTGGCTGGCGATCTCGTAGGCCATCGTCCACTGCCGGTCGTTCGCGGCGCCGCGGGCGAGCGCGACCATCGCCTCCATGAACTTTTCGGGATTGGCCGGCTGGCTCGTCAGCTGACGCGGGCGCGCGAGCAGCTGGCGGGCGCCAAGCGGATCGCCGTTGTTGCGCAGCCACAGCGCCTTGTCGATCAGCAGGCCGGGATCGGCGTTGAAGGCGGGGCCGAGCGCGTCAACCCGGCTGCGAGCGTCGGGCATTCGGGTCTGGAGCGCGAGCCGCGCCTGGTAGAGCGGCCGCCGCGCTGGCGAAGCCCACATGATCGCGCGCTGAGCGCTTTGGGTATCGCCGTTGGCGAGCAAGGCGTCCATCCGCCGGTCATGGTCCTGTGGCGTCAGGATGTTGCCGAACGTGGCGATCAGCCGCTGCTCGTCGGGGAGTGCGAGCACCCCGGTCGTCCAGGCGGTCCGGGCGGCGGCCTGCGCCTCCTGGACCCGGCCGCTCGCCTGCAGCGCGAAGGCGTGACCTGCATGGCCCGCAGCGGTCGTCGGCGGAAAGGCGCTGAAATAGCGGATCACGTCGGCCGGCGAGCCCGACCCCGCCTGGCGCTCGGCGGCGCGCTTGAGACCCGCCTCACCGGGCCAGCCGGGATGGCCGATCAGGAACGAGGCGTAAGCCGAGAAGGGCAGGTTGTCGCTCTGGCGAAGGCTGTTCCAGCGCGCGACGCTCGAGGCGATGGCGCTCGAGGTCTGCGGATAAGCCTGCACCGCCGCCGCGACGGGAAGGACGGCCGCCTGCTGCACAGGCGGAGCCGGCGGCGCGGCGAGCCGAACCGGCCCTACCGAACTTGCCGCGACAGCCGCGACGGACGCTCCCAACAGGAGCAACAGGCCCGCTCTCTTATGCACGCTGGACAGGATGACGCCCCCCTCCTTATCAGACCCTGAACATCCGCCCGGATGTCCCCTCCATATGATGCTATGGCGATGCCGGGGCGCGAGGTGAAGGAGCCATGCATGTTCAGAGGGTCGTTCCCCGCCCTGGTGACGCCATTTCGCGACGAAGCGTTTGACCGCGACTCCTACCGGACCTTCGTCGAGTGGCAATTAAGCGAGGGAAGTCATGGCCTTGTGCCGTGCGGCACGACCGGCGAGTCCGCGACTCTCGAGCCGGGCGAACACCGTGAGGCGATCGAGATCTGCGTCGCGGCGGCGGCTGGGCGGGTCCCGGTCATCGCCGGCTGCGGATCGAACGACACCCGCCACGCCATCGCGCTCACGCGCGCCGCCAAGACGGCAGGCGCCGACGCGGCCCTGCACGTCCCGCCTTACTACAACCGGCCCAACCAGGAGGGCATCTACGCCCACGTCGCGGCCATTGCCGAAGCGGTCGACATCCCGATCCTGCTTTACAACGTGCCGTCGCGGACCATCACCGACATCGCGGTCGAGACCATGGCCCGCCTGGCGAAGATCGCCAACGTGGTGGCGGTGAAGGACGCGACCGGCAACCTCGCGCGGGTCTCGGCCCAGCGGCTCGCCTGCGGCGAGGATTTCATCCAGCTCTCCGGCAATGACGACATGGCGCTGGGCTTCAACGCGATGGGCGGCCAGGGCTGCATCTCGGTCACCGCCAACGTCGCGCCGCAGCTGTGCGCGGAATTCCAGAACGCTTGCCTTTCAGGCGATTGGCAGCAAGCTTTGAGACTACAGGACAAGCTTTACCCGCTCCACGCGGCCCTGTTCACCGACGCTTCGCCTGGCCCCGTCAAATATGCCGTCAATCGCCTGCGCCCCGATTTTCCCGCCGACCTGCGCCTGCCGATGACCCCCCCCTCCGAAGCCAGCCGCCGAGCCGTCGATGCAGCCCTGGAACATGCGGGGCTGGTATGAAGGTTGGACCACC
>DASZEO010000317.1:0-5292 GCA_035940755.1 Allosphingosinicella sp.
GCGAAGGCAAGGTGCGGCGACGGCTCCTAGGCGGCCGCGTGCGCTACCAGCCCCTCGCCGACGATCGCCTGCCAGCCTTCGCTCAAGGAAGCGCGCAGCCCCGGGCCGATGCGGCCGAATACCGAATCGGTCAGCTTCAGGAGGCTCGTGCCCTCCTCGGCGCCGGGGGCGATCTCGATGTGGACCATCGAGGTCGCCGGTCCCCCGAAGCGCGCCGCAAGATGGCCGATCATGTCGACCGAGCGCAGCGGATCGAGGGCAGTGACGCTGTACCAGACGAGGCCCTGCCCGCCTTTCTCCTCGCGCAGCGTCGCGCCCAGGAGGGGTTGGAAGGACATGGCGGAATCAGCACCGTAAAGCCGATGCTCCGCCGGCCACCATCTCTCCGGTTCAGCAAACAGGGCGTCCCAGACCTTCTGAACGGAGGCCGCGACCGGCCATTCGAGCGCCACGTCCACCACCCCCGATTCAGCTGCGGGGTTCGAGCTTGCCATGTCCTGTGCTCCCATCGTTTCAGAAAATACCGCAAGGCCGCGGGCGAATGCCGAGGCCCGCGGCGACAGCCACTGCGCCTGCAGCGCGTGCAGCGGGGCGGGGTTGAGGTGATTGAAGCGCAGCCTGCCATGGCGCCGCGCGACCACCACCCCTGCCCGCTCAAGAATTCCCAGATGCTTCATCACGCCGAAGCGCGACATCGGCATGCCGTCGCACAGCTGCGAGGTGGTCTTGGCGCCGGCCGCCAACCTGTCGATCAGCGCTCGCCGGGTCGGGTCCGCCAGCACCTGCCAGAGATCCGGCTTGCCCTGCTCCATGGCTTCAACAGCATACATGTTACCTTCTGGTCACCTATTATGCGGGATGTCAACCCGCAGCGTGGACTTCGCCGCCCCCAGCACCTAGATCGCCTCGGGCATGACCCGCTTCCGCAAGATGCACGGCCTCGGCAACGACTTCGTCATCCTCGATGCGCGCGGGGAGGCGGTGGCGATGAACGGGGTGCGGGCGCGGGCGATCGCCGACCGGCGCACGGGCGTCGGCTGCGACCAGGTGATCCTGCTGGAGCCTTCCGATGTCGCCGACGTGAGGATGCGGATCTGGAATTCGGACGGCGGCGAGGTCGAAGCGTGCGGCAATGCGGCGCGCTGCGTCGCGCTGCTCGAGGGCGGCGACAGCACCATCGAAACGAAAGGCGGCGTGATTCGCGCCTGCGCCAACGGCTCGGCGGCAACCGTCGATATGGGCGAGCCCCGCTTCGCCTGGGACGATATCCCCCTCGCCTACCCGCTCGACACCTCGGCCCTGCCCGTCGCCTGGGAGAGCCTGGCGGAGCCGGCGGCGCTCAACGTCGGCAATCCGCACCTGGTCTTCTTCGTCGCCGATGCCGCTTCGGTTGAGCTTGAGCGGCTCGGGCCGCTGATCGAGAAGGATCCGCTGTTCCCGGAGCGGGTGAACGTCGATGTCGCCTCGATCGAGGGCGGCGCCATCCGCCTTCGGGTGTGGGAGCGCGGGGCCGGCCTCACTCAGGCCTGCGGCACCGGCGCCTGCGCAACCGCGGTCGCGGCGATCCGCCGCCGGCTCGCGGCTAGCCCGGTCGAGGTGCGGCTGCCCGGCGGCCCGCTCACCGTCGAATGGGCGCCCGGCACGACAATCCGGATGCGCGGGCCGGCGGCTCACGTCTTCAGCGGCGAGCTGGCGTCATGAGCGTGGAGGTCATCACGCTGGGCTGCCGCCTGAACGCCGCCGAGAGCGAGGCGATGCGTGCACTCGCCGAGGATCAAGACGACCTCGTGATCGTCAACAGCTGCGCCGTCACCAACGAGGCGGTGCGCCAGACCCGCCAGGCGATCCGCAAGGCGAAGCGGGATCGGCCGGAGGCGCGCATCTTCGTCACCGGCTGCGCCGCTCAGGTCGAGCCGGAGCGCTTCGCCGCGATGCCTGAGGTGAGCCGGGTGCTGGGAAACAGGGAGAAGTTCAGCCCAGTCTCGTTCGCCCCGAGCGAAGTCGAGGGGCGTTGCACTGCCGCTGAGGTGCGCCCCCCGACTGCGCTCGGGACAAACGGAGGTCGGGGACCTGCTCCTGCCGAAATCCGGGTCTCCGACATCATGGCGGTTCGCGAGACGGCGCCGCATCTCGTCACCGGCTTTTCGGAGCGGGCGAGGGCCTTCGTGGAGGTGCAGAATGGCTGCGACCATCGCTGCACCTTCTGCATCATCCCCTACGGCCGCGGGAACAGCCGCTCGGTGCCGGCCGGGCTGGTGGTGGAGCGGGTCAAGGCGCTGGCCGGCGAGGGCTTTCGCGAAGTGGTGCTGACCGGAGTCGACGTCACCAGCTACGGTCCCGACCTTCCCGGCGCCCCTTCGCTCGGCCTGCTCGTCGAGCGGATCCTTCGCCATGTGCCGGACCTGCCGCGGCTGCGCCTCTCGTCGCTCGACTGCATCGAGCTGGACGAACGGCTGTTCGAGACCGCGACGGGCGAGCCGCGCTTCATGCCGCACCTCCACATGAGCTTCCAGGCCGGCGACGACATGGTGCTGAAGCGGATGAAGCGGCGGCACAGTCGGGCCCAGGCCGTCGAAACCGTCGGGCGGCTGAAGGCGCTTCGGCCGGAGATAGCGATCGGCGCGGACCTGATCGCCGGCTTCCCGACCGAGACCGACGCGATGCACGAGAATTCGCTTCGGCTGATCGAGGAATGCGACATCGTGATGGGGCACATCTTCCCCTTCTCGCCGAAAAACGGGACGCCCGCGGCACGCATGCCGCAGGTGCCGCCGCCGGTGGTCAGGGAACGGGCCCGACGCCTGCGCGAGGCGACGGCGCGGCGGAAGGCGGCGTGGCTCCAGAGCCTCGTCGGCACCCGCCAGAAGGTGCTGGTGGAGAAGGGCGGCTTCGGCCACGCCGAGAATTTCGCGCCTGTGCGTCTAGCTCCCTCCCCCATCGAGGGGAGGGGCTCAGAAGGCTCGATCCGGGACGTGCGCATCGCCGCCGTCGACGGCGAGCACCTCCTCGGGGTGCCCGAGTGAGTGACCTCGCCTGGTACGAGCGCATGCGGGCGGGGTTTCGCAAGACCTCCGACCGGCTTGGCGACAATCTATCGGGGCTGCTCACCAAGGCGGCGCTGGATGAGCGGTCGCTGGACGAGATCGAGGAGGCGCTGATCGCGTCGGACCTCGGACCCGAGACGGCGGCCAAGATCCGGGCGCGCCTCGCCGAGGAGAAGTTCGAGCTCGGCATCACGGAAGGCGCGGTTCGCGCGGTGGTGGCGCAGGAGCTGGAGAAGATCCTGGCGCCCGTCGCCGAACCGCTCGAGATCGACGCCTTCCCGCGGCCGCAGGTGATCCTCGTCGTCGGAGTCAACGGCTCGGGCAAGACGACGACGATCGCCAAGCTCGCCCACCTGTTCCAGGAGCAGGATTATTCGGTGCTGCTCGCCGCCGGCGACACGTTCCGGGCCGCAGCGATCGAGCAGCTGCAGATCTGGGCCGACCGCGCGGGGGTGCCGGTGATCGCCGGGCCAGAGGGGTCGGACAGCTCGGCGATCGTGTTCGACGGCGTGAGGCGCGCCACCGCGGAGGGCATCGACGTGCTGATCGTCGATACCGCCGGGCGACTGCAGAACCGAAGGGAGCTGATGGACGAGCTCGCCAAGATCCGCCGCGTGCTCGGCCGGCTCAACCCGGCCGCGCCGCACGACGTCGTGCTCGTCCTCGACGCCACGACGGGGCAGAACGCGCTCTCCCAGATCGAGGTGTTCCGGGAGGTCGCAGGCGTCACGGGACTGGTCATGACGAAACTCGACGGGACGGCGCGCGGCGGAGTCATGGTCGCCGCCGCCGACCGTTACTCCCTGCCAATACATGCCATCGGCATCGGCGAAGGTATGGACGACCTTCGCCCCTTCGACCCGGCCGAAGCGGCCCGCGCGATCGCGGGGGCGCAATGAGCGCCCAGGCCCGAACAGCCTCGGCCCCGTCCGCCGGAGCGCGGCTGCTGCTCGACCTGGGGCCGCTGCTCGCCTTCTTCCTGACCAACTTCTTCGCACCGGTGCCGAATACGCTGAAGGTGTTTGTCGCCACCGGCGTCTTTATGATCGCGATGACCATCGCCATGCTGATCTCGCAGCTGAAATACCGCCACATCTCGCCTTTGCTGTGGTTTTCCGGGCTGATGGTCGTGGTGTTCGGGGGGCTGACGATCTGGCTGCACAACGAGACGTTCATCAAGATCAAGCCGACGATCTACTATGCGACCGTCGCGGCCCTGCTGCTGTTCGGGCTTCGCACCCGGCGCAATCTGCTCAAGATGGTGCTCGGCCCCGTCTATCCCGGCCTTGATGAGCGCGGCTGGTACCTGCTGACGCGCAACTGGGTGATCTTCTTCCTCGCCATGGCGGTGCTCAACGAGATCGCCTGGCGCACCACCAGCACCGACACATGGGTCGCGCTCAAGCTGTGGTTCTTCCTGCCGGCGGCGTTCGTCTTCGCGGCGGCGAACGTCCCGATGCTGATGCGCCACGGGCTGCTCCTCGAGGATGCGAGGGAAGAGCCGCCCCTCCCGCCGAGCCATTAAGGGGACTGGGGGATGGAGCCGGTCATCTCGATCAGGGGTCTGAGCAAGACCTACGCCTCCGGGCTCCAGGCGCTCAAGCC
Source organism: Allosphingosinicella sp. (assembly GCA_035940755.1). Taxonomy (GTDB): domain Bacteria; phylum Pseudomonadota; class Alphaproteobacteria; order Sphingomonadales; family Sphingomonadaceae; genus Allosphingosinicella. Next base: position 4,650 of record DASZEO010000317.1, read on the forward strand.
GCTCGACCTCGACATCGCCAAGGGCGAGATTTTCGCGCTGCTCGGTCCCAACGGGGCGGGCAAGACGACGCTGATCAGCATCGTGTGCGGCATCGTGACGCCAAGCGCCGGCACCGTCACCGTCGAGGGCCACGACCACCGCCGCGACTATCGCGCGACCCGGCGCAAGATCGGCCTCGTGCCGCAGGAGCTTCACACCGACGCCTTCGAAAGCGTGTGGGCGACCGTCACCTTCAGCCGCGGCCTGTTCGGCTGCCCGCCCGATCCCGCGCACATCGAGAAGGTGCTCAAGGACCTGTCGCTGTGGGACAAGCGCAAGGCGAGGATCATGGAACTGTCAGGCGGCATGAAGCGCCGGGTGATGATCGCCAAGGCGCTCAGCCACGAGCCCGAGATCCTGTTCCTCGACGAGCCGACGGCCGGCGTCGACGTCGAGCTCAGGCGCGACATGTGGCAGCTGGTGCGCGACCTCAGGGACAGCGGCGTCACCATCATCCTCACCACCCATTATATCGAGGAAGCCGAGGAAATGGCCGACCGCGTCGGCGTCATCACCAAGGGCGAGTTGATCCTCGTCGAGGAAAAGAATGAGCTGATGAAAAAGCTCGGCCGCAAGGTTCTTCACCTCCAGGTCTCCGAACCG
>DASZEO010000318.1:0-4327 GCA_035940755.1 Allosphingosinicella sp.
GACCGGGTGCGCATCGCCGACGCGCCGATGGTGTTCGTCGGCTACGGCGTGACGGCGCCGGAGCGTCAGTGGGACGATTTCCGCGACGTCGACCTCACCGGAAAAGTCGCGGTGTTCCTGGTCAACGATCCGGATTTCGAGGCGGCGGCGGGCGATCCGGTGGCGGGGCGGTTCGGCGGGCGGGCGATGACCTATTACGGCCGCTGGACCTACAAGTTCGAGGAAGCGGCGCGGCGCGGCGCGATCGGCGCGCTGGTCGTTCACGAGACCGAAGGCGCCGGCTATGGCTGGAACACCGTCCAGGCGCCGGCGGGCGAGAATTACAACATCGTGCTCGGCCAGGGCGCGCAGCAGCCGGTGCTCCTGCAGGGCTGGATCCAACGCGAGGCGGCCGCCGACCTGCTCCGCCGCGCGGGGCAGGACTTCGAGATCGTGAAGCGCCAGGCGCGCACGGCGGGCTTCCGGCCGATCGACCTCGGCGCCACCTTCTCCGCGGACCTGCCGGTGACGGTGGAGCGGGTGGAGAGCTTCAACGTCATCGGCCGGCTGCCGGGGGCGCAACGGCCGGACGAGACGATCATGTTCTCTGGGCATTGGGACGCCTACGGCGTCGGCGCGCCCGACGCCGAGGGTGACCGGATCCGCAACGGCGGCCATGACGACGCGCTCGGGATTGCCGGCGTGCTCGAGATCGCGCGGCTGTTCGCGGCCGGGCCGCGTCCGGAACGCACCGTGCTGTTCGCCGCCTGGACCGGCGAGGAACGCGGCCTGCTCGGGTCCGAATATTACGCCTCGCATCCGCTCTATCCGGCGGAGACGATGGCGGCGAGCCTGGCGCTCGACACGCTTCAGTCGGCCGGGCCGGCGCGCGACGTGATCCTGATCGGCCAGGGACAGAGCAGCCTCGAGGCGCTGATGGCGCGGATGGCGGCGCGCCAGGGGCGGACCGTGACTCCCGATGCCCAGCCGCAGCGGGGGCTGTTCTACCGGGCCGACCATTTCCCGTTCGCCAGGCGCGGCGTTCCGGTGCTTCTGCTGATGGCGCTGGGCGGCGGAGTGGATCTGGTCGATGGCGGGCGCGAGGCCGGCGACCGTTGGGTGAGCGAGTTCACCGCCCGCTGCTACCACCAGACCTGCGACGAATGGCGGCCCGACCTCGACCTGAGGGGCGCCGCCCAGGACGTCAGCCTCGCCTACCGGATCGGCGCGGAGTTGGCCAATTCGCGCGAATGGCCGCAATGGCGGCAGGGATCGGAATTCCGAGAGGTTCGGGAGGCCTCGGCGGACCGCAGGCCGTAAGCGCCTCACCCGCCGGGTACACCGTTCGCCCTCGTCGACACCGGGGCCGTGGACGTACGAAACGAAATTAAGAGTCTCTCGTTTCCGTCTTCCATGCAGTAATCAAGCAGGCCACCATAATCACTCCCGGGGAAAGAATGAGAATCAGCCCGAGGCCTATATTGGCCCCTCGCCCAGTTTCCCAGTTCGAAACGGTATCATAGATAAAGAAACCCCAGAGCAGCAGTGTCAAGGTAAGGCCCACAATCCAAGGCCACCGATTTGTGATTCCTAAAACAGCGAGAGCCATAAAGGGCATTGCTGCCCATGTAGTTTGAAATACCCATATCCTCCAGCTCTCTCCAAGCCGGAGAGGATAATCAGTAGCCGCTGCGTGTATAAGATCCTGGCCCACGGTTATACACGCACCGATGGAGATCGCCACCGCCAATAAAAGCAAGCGTGTTCTTCCAGAAGCTCCTGATCGATTGGTCATCCGCCGCTCCTCTCAATCTCTGCTGCCTCGGCCATGGTAAAGCCCGCCACCGAACGTTCTCACTGCTGCGCGATATATGGCTGCTAAAAACAAACATCCAACATAACCTTCACCTTGGTCGGTACAAGTTTCGCGAATTTCACCAGAAAGATTGTTGTCACATTGTAGGCGTGAGAATATCGATCCGCGGGAATAGCATTGATCGTGCCTCCGACACGGACCACTGATATCAACATCACCAATTTTATCGGGTGAGAACGAGCAATAATCTCGAGGTGGAGGTGGCGGCTGGCTCGGCGTTTTACGCCCGCGTCCGCCTCCGCCCACGCCCCTGGGGCCGCTATTTGATCCAAGATCCCTGCAAGTATACATTGGATCGCTAGTTTGGCTGCCTGGCGTGATCGACTCACCGGGATCATAGGAGCCGTTGCTGTTGGCGTCAGAATACTCGAAGGTGTTATGGTAATACTTGAAAACGTTTTGACACAGCCCGCTGGGATCCATCCTATTCTCGGGATCGTTTCGCACGTAGGCATAGAGATTCATCCCGTCGTCATAGCCGATCGGGTCGGTCTGCAGGAACCGCCCCAGCGTCGGCGAGTAGGTTCGGGCGCGGTAATGGTACATGCCGAGCTCCGGGATCCAGGCTTGGCCCGTATACTGGAACCGGCCGACATTGGTCGAGCCGGGAATTCCGTACTCGTCGTAGGTGTTGACGTTGGTAACAGCTCCGGAGGCGTTGGAGACGGCGACGACGCTGCCGCGCTCGTCGGCATGGAGCCAGCGCCGGTCGGTGGTGCCGGTGCCCTCGTACCAGACCAGAGGCTCGTCGACGCCGGGGCCGTGGACGAACCGGCGCTGGAGGGCGTTGGAGCCGTCATATTCGGCGATCATCGTCGGCAAGCCGGGGCCGGACCCGGACGCGCCGTCGTACAGCATCCGCGTCGTCACGCCGCCGCCCACCGTCTGGTAGAGCCTCAGCATCGGGTCGTAGCCGAGCGTCACCCCGCCCGTTGCCGATACCAGCCGGTTCTCGGAATTGTAGCCGTAGGTGGTGCTTCCCGCCGAAGTGAGGTTGCCGCGGCCGTCGTAGGTCGGCGTGATGCTGCCGGAGGCTGTATATTGGTTGAGGCCATTGGCGGTGTAGCCCCGGGTCAGGCCGTAATGGCTCGTCCAGGCGTAGCTGTCGTTCGAACGGGTGTTGGAGACGATCTGCGAGGCGGGGTTGTAGGTAAAGCCCAGCGTCAGATCCTGCGTCGTGTCGACGGCTCCTTCGCCGCCCGCACGGTCATGGCGGCGGCGGGTTCGGTGAGGTGACGGTGACGCTGGTTCGGTTCTCGCCCTTGTCGTACTTATAGTCGGCCTTGACGTTGTTGTTGACCGTTCCGGACCGCTCGACCTTCACGAGCCGGCCGCGGGCGTCGTAGCTGTAGTTGATCGTCTCGGACGCAATCGCGGCGGCGGCCGATCCGGCGGCGGCTAGCGCGAGCAGAAGAAGTTCGAGGCGACTCATTGGGACTCCCCCGGATCCGTCGACAGTGGGCGCCCGAGCGCTTGGAAAGACAAGTCCTTTCGGGTCCACTATGGTCGCATTGACCGCCCCGTTATTGGCGGTGGCGACGCCGAGGGGGTCAGCAGAGGGGCCCCGCTCAGTGAACGGCGCGGTTCTGGGTCTCTTCCTTGGTGGCGAGGGAGAAGCGCGGCTCGACCCGCTCTAGCCGGCCGAGCAGCAGGTCGGCGGCATAGCGGCCGACGGCCGGGCCGTGCTTGAAACCGTGGCCGGAACCCGCGCCGACCAGCAGGACGTTGCGCCATTGCGGATGGAAATCGATCAGGAAGTCACCGTTGGAGCTGTTCTCATACTGGCAGACCCGCGCCTCGTTTAGCGGCCGGCTGGCGAGGGCGGGGAAGCGGCGCTCCATATAGGCGCGCACCTCGGCGAGCGCCTCGGGCGAGGACGTGCGGTCGCCGGAATCCGGGTCCATGCGCGCGCCGTGAGCGTCGTGGGCGACCTTGAAGCCGCGATTTTCGATGTCGGGAAAGCCGTAGAAGATGTCGCCATTGTTGAAGTCGGCCCAGCCGGGCAGCTGCCCGGGGAGGAAGCGGCGGTCGCCGGGCGGCGGGGCGAAAAAGAACACTTCCTGGCGGGTGATGAAGATGCGCCGGCCCAGCAGGTCCGGGAACAGCCGCGGCAGCCACGGGCCGCCGGCGAAGACGAAGCGGTCCGCCTCGATCCGCTCGCCGCTGAGGGTGCTGACGTGGGTCAGCCGGTCGCCGTCGGCGGGCGCCGGCGGGGCGATGGCGGCGCGCTCGTAAAGGCCGCCGGTGGGGACGTAGCGCTCGACCAGGGTCTGAACAGCGCGGCGCGCCATCAGCACGCCGAATTGCGGCTCGTAGACGCCGGCCTCGATGCCCGTGAAGTCGATCATCGGGAAGCGCGAGCGGAGCGCCGCATGGTCGAGCAGCTCGCTCTCGAGCTCAAGGCGGCGGTGCACGGCGAGGGTGTCGGTGAGATAGGGCTCGACGCGGGGGAAGAAGAACAGGACTCCGGTC
>DASZEO010000319.1:0-2894 GCA_035940755.1 Allosphingosinicella sp.
GAGCGATCCGCAGCGGCAACGAGATTTTCGGCGCCATCGTCAACGCGGTGCGCTCCGACAACCGCTCCAACATCCTCTCGACGCCCTCGATCATGACGCTCGACAACCAGGAGGCGCGCATCCTGGTCGGCCAGGAGATCCCGATCACGACCGGCGAGGCGCTGTCGCAGAATTTCAACAACACCTTCCGCACCGTGCAGCGCCAGAATGTCGGCATCACGCTCGAGGTCCGCCCGCAGATCAATGCCGGCGGCACCATCAAGCTCGACCTCCGGCAGGAAGTGAGCTCGATCGCCGGTCCGGTCTCCTCCAACTTCCAGGACCTGATCCTCAACAAGCGCGAGCTGGAGACGACGATCACCGTCGACAATGGCGAGATCGTCGGCATCGGCGGCCTGCTCGACGACAATGAGCGCCGAACGCTCGAGCGCATCCCGCTGCTCGGCGACATCCCGATCATCGGCAACCTTTTCCGCTCGCGCGGGCGCTCGCGCGGGCGCACCAATTTGATGGTGTTCATCCGCCCCACCATTCTTCGCTCGGCCGAGGACGCTCGGGCGGTGAGCGCGCGCCGCTACGGCTATGCGCGCGGCCAGCAGCTTCTCTCCACCCCGCGCCGGGAGCCGACGCTCGACGAGCTGGTGCGCGACTATCTCGGCACCGTGCCGCCGCAGGCGCCGGCCGTCGCCCAGCCGCAGGACACGGTCGTGCCGCCGCCGGCCGTGCCCCCGGCCGAGGGGAGCCCGCAATGAGGATCGGCCGCGGCGAGGAATTCGAAGCGGCCGCCGAGCCCGCGCCGGCCGTGCGCATCCCCTACGCCTTCGCCCGCCGCCACGGCTTCGTCGCGACCGGCGAGACCGAAGGGCGGCTCGACGTCGCCATGCGCGAGGGCGCCGACCCCAAGGGCCTGATCGAGTTGCGGCGCTACCTCGGCCGGGCCTTCGCGCTTCACAAGGTGGACGCCGCGGCGTTCGACCGGCTGCTGTCGGACCTCTACGCTTCGGGCGCCGAGGCCGCCGCCGACGCCGCCGGCTCGCTCGGCTTCGACGACGATCTCGGCCACCTCGCCGCCGCGCTGCCGAGCGCCGACGACCTGCTGGACACAAGCGACGACGCCCCCGCGATCCGCCTGATCAACGGCATCATCGCCGACGCGACCCGGCAGGGCGTCTCCGACATCCATATCGAGCCCTACGAGACGGGCCTGGTGGTCCGGATGCGGATGGACGGCGTGCTTCGTGAGACTTTGCGCATGCCGGCCCACGTCGCGCCCGTCCTGGTGAGCCGGGTCAAGGTGATGGCGCGCCTCGACATCGCCGAGCGGCGGCTGCCGCAGGACGGGCGAATCGGCCTCACCCTCGGCGGCAAGCTGATCGACGTGCGCGTATCGACCCTTCCCAGCCGCGGCGGCGAACGGGTGGTGCTGCGCATCCTCGACAAGGAGAATGCCGGCATCGGCCTCGACATGCTCGGCATGGGCGACGGCATCAAGGCTTTGTTCCGCAGCGCTCTGGCGGAGCCCAACGGGATCGTCCTCGTCACCGGCCCGACCGGCTCGGGCAAGACGACGACCCTCTATGCGGGCCTCAGGATGCTCAACGACGGCACCCGCAACATCCTCACCGTCGAGGATCCGGTCGAATATGCGGTCGACGGCGTCGGCCAGACCCAGATCAACCCGCAGGTCGGCCTGTCATTCGCCGCCGGGCTGCGCGCGATCCTCCGCCAGGACCCGGACGTGGTCATGGTCGGCGAGATCCGCGACCGCGAGACGGCGGAGATCGCCGTCCAGGCGGCGCTGACCGGGCACCTCGTGCTCTCCACCGTCCACACCAATGATGCCGTCGGCGCGATCACGAGGCTCAGGGACATGAAGGTCGAGCCGTTCCTGATCGCCTCGACCGTTCGCGCCGTGCTGGCCCAGCGGCTGGTGCGGCGGCTGTGCCCGCAATGCCGGCAGCCGGTCGCGGCGGCGGCCTCGCTGCGCCCCCTGCTGGCCATCGACGAGGGCGCGACCGTGTGGGAGCCGCGCGGCTGCGGCGCCTGCGGCGGCGGAGGCTATAAGGGCCGGATCGGCCTGTTCGAGGCAGTTAGGGTGGACGATACGATCCGGCGGCTGATCAACGCCGGCGGCGACGAGAGCGCGATCGCCGCCCACGCGTTCGCCTCCGCGCCAAGCCTGGCTGCTGCGGCGCGCGAGCTGGTGCTGGACGGCACCACCAGCCCGGCCGAAGCGATCCGGGTGTCGCGTCACGAGTCGGCCGGTGCCTGAATTCGCCTATGTCGGCCTCGATACGGCCGGGCGCGAGCGGCGCGGCTCGGTGCGCGCCGAGACTCCCGATCAGGCCCGCGCTCAGCTCGTCTCGCGGCGCCTCTACGTGGTTCGGATCGAGCCGTCGGCGCAGGCGGCCGCGCCGCCGTTGCTGTCGCGCGGGCTGATCCAGCGCCGCAGGCTCGGCGCCAAGCAGCTGACCTTGTTCACCCGCCAGCTCGCGACCTTGATCCAGGTGGCGCCGCTCGAAGAGGCGCTGAGGACGCTGTCGCGCCAGGCCGAGCGCGAGGAGGTGCGCCGGGTCCTCGGCTCGGTCCACGAAGGGGTGGTCGAAGGCCGCCGCCTCGCCGACGCGATGGGGCGCGAGCCGAAGAGCTTCCCGCCGCTTTATCGGGCGATGGTGTCGGCCGGCGAGAGTTCGGGGACGTTGCCCAAGATCCTCGAGCGGCTGGCCGACCTGCTCGAGCGCCAGTCGGTGGTGCGCGGCAAGGTGCTCTCGACGCTCGCTTACCCGGTGATCCTGGCGTTCGTGGCGGCGTTCGTCGTCTTCGCGCTGATGATCTTCGTGGTGCCCAAGGTGGTCGAGCAGTTCGAGGATGTCGGCCAGCAGCTGCCGCTCCTG
>DASZEO010000320.1:0-1737 GCA_035940755.1 Allosphingosinicella sp.
CCAGTACAACCCGCTCCTCAACCAGATCACCTTCCCGGCCGGCATCCTTCAGCCGCCCTTCTTCGATCCCAATGCCGATCCGGCGGTCAATTACGGCGCGATCGGCGCCGTCATCGGCCACGAAATCGGCCACGGCTTCGATGACCAGGGCCGGCAGTTCGACGCCAGTGGGCGGCTTCGCGACTGGTGGACCGCCAATTCGGCCCAGCGCTTCCGCGAACGCGCGGCGCGGCTCGGGGCCCAATACAGCGCCTACGAGCCGCTGCCGGGCCTGCACGTCAACGGCGAGCTGACGATGGGCGAGAATATCGGCGACCTGGGCGGGCTCGAAATGGCCTATGCCGCCTATCGCCGCTACGTCGCGCAGCACGGCGAGCCGCCGGTGATCGACGGCCTGACGGGCGACCAGCGCTTCTTCCTCGCCTTCGCCCAGGTCTGGCGCAGCCAGCTCCGCGAAGGAACGCTGCGCGAGCGGGTGCTGACCGACGAGCACAGCCCGCCCGAATTCCGCGTCAACGGCGTCGTCCGCAACGTCGACGCCTGGTACCGCGCTTTCAACGTCCAACCCGGCGACCGGCTTTACCTCCCGCCCGAGCAGCGCGTCCGCATCTGGTAACAAAGGGACAGTCACTTTCCCGCGCCGCCGCACGTCACCTCACGTGGCGGTACGGAAAGTGACTGTCCCTCTGAGGTCGCCGCAACAGGGACAGTCACTTTCACGCGCTGCGGCGCGCCGCGTCGCGCGGCGGTACGGAAAGTGACTGTCCCCTTAGTCCCCCGAGCCCTTACTCCGGCCGCTCGCGCAGCAGCTGCGACAGCGTCCAGCCGCCGTCGCCGCTGCCGGTGCCTTCAACGACGTCGTCGAGGAACCAGCGGTTGCCGGAGCGGGTGAACAGGAAGCGTATCTCCTCGGGCCGGCCACCGTTGGTGAAGCGCGCCCTCTCGGTGCGGCGGTCGGGGCCCTGCGCCTCCTCGGTGACGGCGACCGGCCCCAGCTCCCAGTCCTGGGCGTTGATCCACCAGTCGAAGTCGAGCGAGCCGACCAAATCGTCATGCTGCGCCGTCCAGGCGTCGTAGGCGTCGAACAGCGCCTTCAGGCGGTCGCTATAGGCGAAGGCCGGCCATTCCGGCACCGACTCGGTGCCGCCGCGCCGATAGGCCTCATAGGTGCTCTGCACGAACGCGTGCGGATCCTCGACGCCGCGCGCCGCCGCGGCGGCGGCGTTCGCCTGTCCCGGAGCAGCCGGAACGGCGGCGGGCCGGGGCGCTGCCACGGCCGTCGGCTCCTGCTTTTGCGCCGTCGTCGCCGCCCCGCTGCACGCGCTCAGCGCCGCCAGCGCCAGAACTGACTTCTTCATATGCCCCTCCCTCGAAATCGAGGGCGCACTCTCCGCCGCCGCCGGTCGGAAGTCCAGAGCGGCCGCTTGACCGCGGCTGAGGACACCGCTTCAGTGAAGCGGCTTCAGAGGACCTTGCCATGCGTCAATTAATCGCCTCCGCCGCGCTTTCACTGATGGCGGCCTGTGCGCCCACGGCTGCGACCGAGGAGCCCGAGCCGTCGCCGCGCTACACCTTCTGGCGCCCGGCCCCGGTCGAGGGGGCGACCGAACCGTCGCAGGTGATCGCCAACAGCACCGCTGCCGACTGGCGCGCCGTCGATCCCGACGATCTGCTGGTGATGGACCTCGCCGACGGCGGCCGGGTGATCATCGAGCTCGCGCCCGATTTCGCGCCGGT
>DASZEO010000321.1:0-1923 GCA_035940755.1 Allosphingosinicella sp.
CAGACGTGGCGGCCGATCCGGTCGAGCTCCGCCAGGAGCGCGTCGGGATCGCTGAGGTCGTCGAAGAAGGTGTCCTCGGCGCTGACGGACTTGTAGGGGCGGTCGGGCTTCACCTCGCGGGAGCAGATGCCGCGGGCGAGGCCGTGATAGTAGCGGCCCGAGCTGCCGAAATGGTGCTGCAGGAAGGCCAGGCTCTGGGCGCGCAGGTCGGCGCCGGTGACGATGCCGAGCCGGGCCATCTTCTCGGCCGTCTTCGGCCCGACGCCGTGGAAGCGCCGCACCGGAAGCGAGGCGACGAAGGCCTCGCCTTTCGCCGGCGTGATCACGCAGCAGCCGTCCGGCTTGTTCTGGTCCGACGCCAGCTTGGCGAGGAACTTGTTGTAGGAAACTCCGGCCGAGGCGGTGAGGCCGGTCTCGGCGCGGATGCGGGCGCGAATCTCCTGGGCGATGACGGTCGCGATGCCGATGCCCTTAAGATCGCTGGTGACGTCGAGATAGGCCTCATCGAGGCTCAGCGGCTCGACCAAAGGCGTATATTCCGCAAAGATGGCGCGGATCTGGCGCGACACCTCCCGATAGGCGTCGAACCGCGCCCTCACGAAGATCAGGTCGGGGCAGCGGCGCTTCGCCGTCACCGAAGCCATCGCCGAGCGCACGCCGTATTTGCGCGCCTCGTAGCTCGCCGCGGCGACGACGCCGCGCGCGGTCGATCCGCCGACGGCGACCGGACGCCCGCGAAGCTCGGGATTGTCGCGCTGCTCGACGCTCGCGAAGAAGGCGTCCATGTCGATGTGGATGATCTTGCGGACCGGGGCTTCGGGCGTGTGGTTCACGCTTTGTACTTTTAACGGCGGGAACGGCTTCGCGACAGTCCCAAAATGAGGCTTGGGCACCTGGGCCGTGGCGGCGGGGGCCAGTGTTGAGCTACGACCCCCATCATGGCGCGCGGAAGACGTGAAGGCATATTGATCGCCGGCGGCGGCCTCGCCGGCAGCCTCGCCGCGCTGGCGATGGCGAAGCTTCGCCCCGAGGTACCGCTGCTGATCGTCGAGGAGGGGGAGCGGTTCGGCGGCGAGGCGTTTCGATACCTATTCAGAAGCGAGCTGGAAGGCGAGGCGCGCGCGCTGGCGGCACCGCTGGTCGAGCAGGCGTGGCCCGGCTTCTACGTCTCTTTCCCGGGGTTCACCCGCAAGCTCAAGGCGGAGATCGGCGCCTTCGCGCCCGACGCCGTGCACCAGGCGATGCTGCGCACGCTCCGGCCGGAGCAGTACCGCCTAGGCACCAAGGTGGTGGCGGTGCGCGACGACGCTTTGGTCCTGGACGGCGGCGAGACCATCTAGGCGGATGGCGCCGTCGACGCGCGCGGTGCGGCGAACCTGTCGATGCTCCAGCTGCTGTTCGAGACCCGGGTCGAGCGGATAGTGTCGCTGGAGGCGCCGCACCGGCTCGATCGGCCGCTTCTGGTCGACGCTTCGCCCGACCAGTCGGCGGGGTTCAGCTTCATCGAGGCCTTCCCGCTCGACGAGCGGCGGCTTCGGATCGCCAAGGCTCTGGTGTCGGAACGGGCCCAGCCCGACGAGGCCGCGGAAAGCCGGCTCGATCATTATCTGGCGCTGCGCGGCTGGCGCGTGGCCGAAACCGGTGAGCGGCGCGCCTTGTCGCGGCCGCTGCCGGTATCGGGAGATTTCGCGGCCTTCTGGCGGATCGGCGGAGCACGAGTCGCAAAGCTCGGCCTGCGCGGCGGCTTCATCCAGCCGGCAAGCGGCCGAAGCGTCGCCGATGCCGCGCGGACGGCCGTGCTGCTCGCGGAGCAGCGCGACTTTTCCGGCGCGGCGCTGCACGACCTGTTCGAGGAGGAGGCGAGGCAGCTGTGGAAGCGCCGCGAGCTGCAGCGTGAACTCAATGCGGCCCTCGCCGAAGCGA
>DASZEO010000322.1:0-18007 GCA_035940755.1 Allosphingosinicella sp.
ACGATCTTGTCTCCGGCGGCGACGCGATATTGCTTGCCGCCCGTGCGCACGATGGCGAACATGGGCTTTGTCCAATTACCTGTAAAAGCTTGACCCGCACCGGCCGGGGCCCGCGCGGGAAGGCCGGCTGCTACATAGGCAGCGCCGCGGTGTCAACCAAGGGGTGGGGATGGGGGTTAGGGGTTCGGGATTGGAGTAGCCGGCGGGACCTTACTCCCAACCGCTAACCCCCAACCCCCAATCCCTAGTGCCGCCTTTCGGGGCGCAGGCGATAGCGGCCGTCGCGGAAGCCCTCGAACATGCCGGAGATGGCCGGGTGGTGGACCGGCTCGCCCTCCTCGTCGGCGAGCAGATTCTGCTGGCTGACATAGGCGATGTAGGAGCTTTCGCCATTCTCGGCGAGCAGGTGGTAGAAAGGCTGGTCCTTGGGCGGGCGGATGTCCTCGGGGATCGCCTGGTACCATTCCTCGCTGTTGGCGAAGACGGGATCGATGTCGAAGATGACCCCGCGAAAGTCGAACAGCCGGTGGCGGACCACCTCGCCCACCGAGAAACGGGCGTGGACGACCGGCGGCGCGGTGACGGATCCGGCAAGGTTCAGCGGGCTGTTGTCGGAACCGGTCATGCGCCCCATGTAGGCGCGGCGCCGCTCGACAACAAGCAAGCTCGCTTGGCAATCTTCCTGCCTTCGGTTAGAGCGCGCGGCCTTCGACCGGCCCCTTCTTGCGGGGGCCTGCTCGCCAGCAGCGGAGAGGTGCCGGAGCGGTCGAACGGGGCGGTCTCGAAAACCGTTGTGCCCTTACGGGTACCGAGGGTTCGAATCCCTCCCTCTCCGCCAGCGAAACGCCGTGGAACTCCTCTTCTCTGATAGGTCCCTCCTGCTTCATTAGAGGGTGAGATGGGGCGGCCCGCTTATCGCAACCCTCCCTGGCGCAGCCCGGCTCGGGCGGGCGGAGCACAGCTTTTCTCGCGTGAGCGCCCACACCTGGAGAGCCGATGGCCCGGGCGAGCGAACGCGCGCTACTCAGGCGTTTATTTCATCAGGGCGCGATGTTAGCCTGGGCGCTCTCGGGAGCAAGTATGGCGAACGTCTCGCTCAGCAACGTCACCAAGTCCTTCGGCGCCACGCCGGTGCTTCGCGACATCAATCTGGCCATAGATGATGGCGAGTTCGTCGTCCTTGTGGGCCCCTCGGGGTGCGGGAAATCGACCCTGCTTCGGGTGCTGGCGGGACTCGAAGAGGTCGATTCGGGCGAGGTGCGCATCGGCGACGCCCTCGTCAATGGCTTGCCGCCCGACAAGCGCGGCATCGCCATGGTGTTCCAGTCCTACGCGCTTTACCCGCACATGACCGTCCGTCAGAACATGGGCTTCGGCCTCCGGCTCGCGGGTCACGACAGGAACGCCGTCGATTCTGCCGTGGCCAAGGCGGCGGCATTGCTCGACATCGAGCCATTGCTCGACCGGCGGCCGAAGATGCTTTCGGGAGGCCAGCGCCAGCGCGTTGCCATCGGGCGCGCCATCGTGCGGGAACCAACGGTGTTCCTGTTCGACGAACCGCTTTCCAACCTCGATGCCGAACTGCGCGTGCGGATGCGCTACGAATTCGCGAAGCTTCATCAGAGGCTGAGGACGACGACGGTCTATGTGACTCACGACCAGGTCGAGGCGATGACGCTCGCCAGCCGGATCGCGATCATGGACCGGGGCCGGGTCGAACAATTCGGGACGGCTCATGAATTGTACAATCATCCCGCCTCGCTGTTCGTCGCCAGCTTCATTGGATCGCCGCGGATGAACCTGCTGCAGGCGACGATCGAGGCTGCCGCTGCGAGCGGCGTCGCCGTGAGGCTGCGTCAGGGGACCGAAGTCGATGCCGCCGCCGACGCCGCCGGAGCGGAGAAGGGCGACAGGGTCACCCTCGGCATTCGTCCGGAACATCTCCGCCTTGGCGCCGACGGCCTGGCAGCGACCGTGACCCTGATCGAGTCGCTCGGGAACATCCGCTTCGCCTATCTCGCCAGCGACGCGGCCGACGATCCGCTCATCATGCAGCTGATGCCGGGCGACCAGATCAGGAGCGGCGATCGGGTGCAGCTGTCCATCACTGCGAGCGAGGCCTACGTGTTCAGCGCCGACGGGCGCGCGCTGCGCCGCTTCCGTGGCGCGCAAGACACTATCGCCGCTTAGCCCGATCCCTCAGGATAAAAAGGCCATTGCCACCCGCCGCGCCTCTGCTAAGTTGTTGATGTAACCGTTTACATCAGCTGGAGCGGGGTACCAGATTTGCGGCCGGGCCGAGCCACGTCGAGGCAGAATTCCGAACGGGCCCCGGCTCGGTGAGGACAGCCACCATCCGCGATGTGGCCCGCGCGGCGAACGTGTCGGTGGCGACGGTTTCCCGGGCGCTGAACGGAAGCAACACCGTCTCACCCCCCACCCGCAACCGGGTGGTCGCTGCCGCCGGCCAGCTCGATTACGTGCCTCACAGCGGGGCCCGGTCTCTCTCGACGAGACGCACCGATACGATCGGCGTCCTCCTGCCCGATCTCCACGGCGAGTTCTTTTCGGAGCTGATTCGCGGCATCGACACCGCGACCCGCTCGCACGGGCTCCACGTCCTGCTGTCGCACTCCCACGGCGATCACGCCGAGGCTGCGGCCGTCCTGCGCGCGATGCGCGGACGGGTCGACGCGATGCTGCTCATGTCGCCTTACGCGGACGAGGGCGAGCTGACGGCGGCGCTGGGCGGGGCTGTTCCGGTGGTCCTCGTCGGGGGCGGAGGTTCCAGGTCGCACCCCGCATTCCTGATCGACAACGAAGCGGGGGCGTTCATGATCACCCGCCACCTGCTGGACGCCGGGCACAGGCGAATCGTTTTCGTCGCCGGCCCGCCTGGGAACGTGGACGCGGCGCAGCGGCTTAGCGGCTATCGCGCCGCGATCCGCGCTTCCGGCGGCTTGTCCGAAGAGGTCGTGCCGGGGGATTTCAGCGAAGAATCCGGCTTTCGAGCCGCTCGCCGATTGCTCGCCGCAGGGGTGCCCGACGCGATTTTCGCGGCCAACGACGTCATGGCCATCGGCTGTCTGGAAGCTATCCGCGTCCGCGGGCTGCGGGTGCCTCAGGACATCGCGCTCGCCGGTTTCGACAACATTCCGGTCGCACGCTTTCTCGATCCGCCACTCACCACCGCCGGCGTCCCGATCGCGAGGATCGGAAGAGCGGCCGTCGAATGCTGCGTCGGCATCCTCAAGGGACGAACGCCGAATACCCACCAAACCTTCACGCCGGAGCTCATCATCAGAGCTTCGTCGGGAGGCAACAAGCACAGCGCCGAAAAAGGGCGTAAACGGAGAGGAAACAGAAATGGGGAAGTCGTTTAAGGTATCACGCCGCGCCGTTCGCGTCGCATTGCTCGCAACGTCTCTGCTCGCCAGCTCGCCCGCTTTTGCGCAGCTGACCACCGCCACCATTCGCGGCAACGTCACCACCAGCGCCGCCGCCGCTCCCGGCGCCACGGTGACGGCGACTAACGTGGACACCGGGTTCACGACGACGGCCACTGCCGGCCCCGACGGCTCCTATGTTCTGACGGGCCTGCGCCCCGGCACCTACGACATCAGCTTCGCCGCGCCCGACGGCGCTTCCGCCACGCGGCGCGTGATCGTTTCGGTTGGCCAGACAGCGACGCTGGATTTCGACACGGCGGCGCCGGAAGAGCCCGTCGCCGAGGCCGCCGCCGCCGGCGAGGGGGAGGGGATCGTCGTGACGGGTACCCGCCTCGTCGAAACGCGGACGTCGGAGATCGCGACCAACGTGACGAACGACCAGATCGAGAACCTGCCGCAGAACAATCGCAACTTCATCAATTTCGCCGCCCTCGCGCCGGGCGTTCAGGTGAACCAGACCGAGTTTCGCCAGACCTTCGGCGGCGGCGGCATCGGCACCGACCGCAACGGCGAAAGCTTAGGCGGGCCCCAGGTCAACGTCTTCATCGACGGCGTGAGCCTGAGGAGCAACGTCCAGCAGGGCGGGATCGTCGGCCAGGACGTCAGCCGCGGCAATCCCTTCTCGCAGCTCGCGGTGGCCGAGTTCCGGGTGCTGACCTCGAATTTCAAGGCCGAGTATGAAGATGCGGGCACCTCGATCATTACCGCAATCACCCGCTCCGGCACCAACACGCTGCGCGGCGAAGCCTTCGTCGCCTATCAGGACGAGTCGCTAATCGCGAGGGACGTGTTCCTCCGACGGCGAGGCGGCGAGGAGCCCCAGCTCGAGCGGATCCAGTATGGCGCCGGTCTGGGCGGCCCCATCATCCGCGATCGCCTGTTCTTCTTCGGGAGCTACGAAGCCAATCTGCAGGACCGGGCCTCCGCCGTCGTTCCCGGGGGAACGCCGGCCCAGCAGGCGCAGGTGCCGTTCGACCTGGACACGTTTCGCGGCACGTTCGTCAGCCCCTTTCGCGAGCATCTCGGCTTCGGCAAGCTCACCTGGCAGGCGGCCGACAACCATCTCGTCGAGCTGAGCGGGAGCATCCGCCGGGAGACCGACCTGCGCGGCTTCGGCGGCGCCGAATCGCGAGAGCGCGGCGAGAGCGTCGATAACAACGTCTACACGGCGCGCCTGAGGTGGGACTGGAGCGGCGACAGCTTCCTCAATGAAGCTTCGGCCGATTACCTGCGCGCCGATCTCCAGTTCGGCGCGCTGGGCGAGGCGGGCTTCGGCCGCATCTATCAAGGCGTGATCAGCGTCGGCGGCCGCCCGCAATTTCAGGAAGTCGAGCAGGAGGGGATTACGCTGCGCAACAACTTCAGCCTGATCGACGTGGAGTGGATGGGCAGCCACCTGATCAAGCTCGGCGGCCGCGTCTCGTTCCAGCGCTACCGGGTCGGT
Organism: Allosphingosinicella sp.; assembly: GCA_035940755.1. Taxonomy (GTDB): domain Bacteria; phylum Pseudomonadota; class Alphaproteobacteria; order Sphingomonadales; family Sphingomonadaceae; genus Allosphingosinicella. The sequence continues at coordinate 4,894 of DASZEO010000322.1, forward strand.
GGCACCGGCCCCAATGCGAACCCGCAGTTCGAATTCTTCCAGGACGCGGATCGCGGTCTCGACTTCAGCTCTCCGGCTTTGGTCCGCTTCGGCGGCGGCGATCCCAACCTCGAGGCGCGGACCACCCAGGTCGGCGTCTTCATCCAGGACGATTGGGAGCTGAACCGCCACCTGACCCTGAATCTGGGCGTCCGCTGGGATCTCGACACCAATTTCAACAACCGCGACTTCGTCTCGTCGGATCGCGCGCGGGAGGCGCTGATCGCGTTCGGCAACGATCCGCGCGCGCCGACTTTCTTCGACATCGAGGATTATATCGCCACCGGCGACCGCCAGCACGACATGGACAATTTCGCGCCGCGCGTGGGCTTCTCCTATGACATCGGGGGGGACCAGCGCACCGTCGTCTTCGGCGGCTACGGGCGCTATTACGACCGCGCGCTGTTCCGCAATGCGGCCGAAGAGTCGCTGTTCCAGCAATATCGCGTGGGTGAGCTGCTCTTCTCGAAAAATGGCGAGCCGCGCGACGGGCGGCCGACCATCCAGTTCCAGCCGCAATATCTGACGGCGGAGGGCTTTGCCGCGCTGCTGCAGAGCCTCGCCAACGACCCCACCTCACCCGGCACGGGCGAGCTGCGCGTCCTGCCGAACGACCTGGAGACGCCCTACACCGACCAGCTCAGCCTCGGCGTCCGACAGCGGCTCGGGCCGTTCCTGGCGTCGCTCAGCTACAGCCGCATCGTCGGCAAGGACCAGATCGCCTATGCGCCGCTCAATCGCACCGAGACGACCAATGCGAACGGCTTCTACGACTACATTCCGCTGATCAATGGCTACGGCAACATCATCGCCGCCTTCAACACGCGCGAGTCTCGCTACGACGCGATCTACTTCTCACTCGACAAGCCTTATACGCGCTCCTCCGGATGGGGGTTCGGAGTCGCCTACACCCACGCCAACTCGCGCAGCCGCGGCAGCGAGTTCAACTTCGACTATCCAAACGTCGAGGAGGCCGAGTTCTGGCCTAATGCGGGCGACCAGGACCATCGACTGGTGATCAACTGGATCGCTGACCTGCCGTGGGGCTTCCGCTTCTCCGGCTTGGCCAACTACACGTCGGGCGTGCCGTTCTTCGTAATCGACGCGACCGAAGGGTTCCAGCCGGGGCGGATCCGGCTTGGGCACTTCCTGGCGACCGACGACACGTTCCAGGTGGACCTCAGGCTGCAGAAGACGTTCCAGCTGTTCAACCGCGGCGAGGTGACGCTGTCGGCGGAGGTGTTCAATCTCACCAATTCCAACAATTATGCGGCCGGGGACAATTTCTTCGGGCCCGAGAGCGACGGGCTGGTGTTCCGCAACCCGAACAGCCTTTCGGGACCGCCGCGCAGCTTCCAGTTCGGGGCTGCGTTCCGCTTCTAGCCGGTGACGGCAGGGCCGCCTTCGGCGGCGGTCCTGCCGACCCACCCTCCGCGCTTTCGAGGCGAGTGGCGATTCAAGTGCCGACGCGACGAGACCTGATCAAGATGGGCCTGCTCGGCGCCGCAAGCCTTAGCGGTGCGTGCAGCCCGCTGCGACCGCCCGGTTCGCCGGCAGAGTCCGGGGCGGACCAGCGCTTCCTGGACGACGTGCACCGGCGGACGTTCCGCTTCTTCTGGGAAACCACCAGTCCTCGCAACGGCATGGCTAGGGACCGTTTTCCAACGCCGTCCTTCGCCAGCATGGCGGCAGTGGGCTTCGCACTCACGGCCTGTCCGATCGGCGTCGAGCGGGGCTACGTCCGCCGCGGCGAGGCCGCCGAACGGGTGCTCGCCACTCTGCGCTTCCTTGCCGCTGCCCCCCAGGGAGAGGCCCCGTCCGGAATGACCGGGCACAAGGGCTTTTTCTATCATTTCGTCGACATGGAAACCGGCACCCGGTTCGAGCGGACCGAGCTTTCGACGGTGGACACGGCGCTGCTTCTTGCCGGCATCCTGTTCTGCCAGGGCTATTTCGACGGCGCCGGCGAGGGCGAGATCCGCGATCTTGCGGACCGTATCTATGCCCGCGTCGACTGGCGCTGGGCGCAGGCGCGTCCCCCCCTGGTGGCCCTCGGCTGGTCGCCGGAGCAGGGTCATCTGCCCTATGACTGGGTCGCGTACAGCGAGGCGATGCTCGTCTACATCCTGGGCCTGGGCTCGCCGACGCTGCCGCTCGAGCCGGCGAGTTGGAGCGGCTGGTCGGCCGGTCTCGCGTCCCGCTGGGGAGGCGAAGCCGGCCAGGAGTTCGTCCGCTTCGGCCCGATGTTCGGCCATCAGTACAGCCATATCTGGATCGACTTTCGGGGCATCCGGGACGCGTTCATGCGCGAGAAGGGCATCGACTATTTCGAGAACAGCCGCCGGGCCACGCTGGCGCAGCACGCCTATGGCCTAGCCAATCCGCTCGGCTGGAGAGGTTACGGTCCGGACCTGTGGGGGCTTACCGCCTGCGACGGGCCGGCCGACGTGACCGTGGAGGTCGACGGCCGCACTCGGACCTTCCGGACCTACTCGGCGCGGGGTCCCGGCGATTTCGACGACGGTACAGTCGCGCCGACGGCGGCCGGAGGATCGGTGCCGTTCGCGCCGGAGATCTGCATTCCGACGCTCAGGGCGATGCAGCGCAATCATGGCGAGCATCTGTACGGGGCCTACGGGTTCCTCGACGCGCTGAACCCAAGCTTCACGGCCGCGCATCCGGCAATGCGGCACGGCAAGCTGGTGCCCGGGCGCGGCTGGTACGACACCGATTATCTCGGCATCGATCAGGGGCCGATCCTGGCAATGATCGAGAACCACCGCAGCGGGCTCATCTGGGAGGTCCTGCGCGGCAATCCGCACATCCGGCGCGGGCTGCGGCGGGCGGGCTTCACCGGCGGGTGGCTTGGATGATCAGGCTCGCGCTCGTCGCACTGCTCACGGCGCTGCTGGGCGGCTGCGGCGGCGGCGACGACGGCCGCGAGGTGGTGCGCTTCTGGGCGATGGGCCGCGAGGGCGAGGTGGTCGCCGAGCTGATCCCCGAATTCGAGCGGCTCAACCCGAACATCCGCATCGAGGTGCAGCAGATCCCGTGGAGCTCCGCGCACGAAAAGCTGCTGACCGCTTTTGCCGGCGACGTCACCCCAGACATCGCCCAGCTCGGCTCGAGCTGGGTGCCCGAGCTGGTCGCCCTCGGAGCGCTGGAGCCGCTTGATTCACGTATGGGAGGATCGCGCACCATCGATCCCAGGGACTATTTCGCCGGGAGCCTCGGCGGCAACGTCATCGACGGACGAACCTGGGGGATCCCCTGGTACGCCGATACGCGGCTGCTCTTCTATCGCTCGGATCTGCTTCGGCAGGCGGGCTTCGAATCGGTGCCGGCGGATTGGGGCGGATGGCTAAGAGCGATGCGCGCGGTGAAAGCACGCGGCGGCCCCGGCAACTTCGCCATCTTCCTTCCCACCAACGAATATGAGCCTTTGCTTGCGCTGGCCTTGCAGCAACCCGAGCCCCTGCTTCGCGACGGCGGCCGCTACGGCAATTTCCGCTCCCCCGGGTTCAGGCGGGCCTCGGATTTCTATCTCGGCCTGTTCCGAGAGGGGCTCGCGCCGCGCGCGACGAACACGCAGATCTCGAACGTCTACGAGGAGTTCGCCCGAGGCACTTTCGCTTTCTATATCACCGGTCCCTGGAACATGGGGGAGTTCAGGGACCGGCTTCCGCCGGAGCGGCAGGACGACTGGATGACGGCGCCGCTGCCCGGCCCGAACGGGCCCGGAGCGTCGATCGCCGGCGGCTCCAGCCTTGCCATCTTCGCCCGGTCCCAGCGCAAGGAGGCGGCGTGGCGCCTGCTCGAATTCCTGTCCCGGCCGGACATCCAGCTGCGCTTCTTCCAGCTGACCGGCGACCTGCCGGCACGGCGCAGCGTGTGGCAGGCGCCGCTGCTCGCCAACGACCGCTATGCCGCCGCGTTCAGAAGTCAGCTCGAGCGGGCGAAGCCGCCTCCGGCGGTGCCTGAATGGGAACGCATCGGGCAGCAGCTCAGGATCGTTTCGGAGCGCGCCGTGGTCGGGCAGATTTCCGCGGACCAGCTGCGCGCGACGCTAGATGCCGACACCGACCGAATCCTGGAGCGGCGGCGCTGGATGCTCGACCGGGAGGCGCGCCGATGACCCGCCGGATCGCCGGATGGATGTTCGCCGGGCCGGCCTTGGTCATGCTCGGCCTGTTCTTCTTCGTGCCGGTGGCGCTCGCCTTCGCGCTCAGCCTCACCGACTTCGATCTCTACTCGCTGGCGCATTTCGGCGACACGCGCTTCGTCGGCATCGGCAATTACGGGGAGCTGGTGCAGACGCCGCTGTTCTGGAAGGCGCTGTTCAACACCTTCTACTTCGTCGTCGTCGGGGTTCCGCTCTCGATCGGCTTGTCGCTCGGAGCGGCCATGCTGCTGAACGGCGCCGTCTCGCGGCTGGTGGGCGTTTTCCGCACCGCGCTGTTCGCGCCCGTGGTCACGACGCTCGTCGCCGTCGCCGTCATCTGGCGGTACCTCCTCCACACCCGCTACGGCATGATCAACTACATCCTCGCCGGCCTCGGCGTCGATCCGGTCGACTGGCTCGGTGATCCCAATTGGGCAATGCCGGCGATCATCCTGTTCGCGGTGTGGAAGAATTTCGGCTACAACATGATCATCCTGCTCGCCGGCCTCCAGACGATCCCGAAGGAGCTGTACGAGGCGGCGCGGATCGACGGCGCCAATGGCTGGCAACGCTTCGTCCACGTCACGATTCCGGCGCTCGGGCCGATGCTCCTGCTGGTGAGCATCCTGACCATGGCCGGTTATTTCCAGCTGTTCGCCGAACCCTATGTGATGACCCAGGGCGGGCCGGTCGAAAGCACCGTGAGCGTGCTCTACTTCATGTACGAACAGGGCTTCAAATGGTGGAACCTCGGCTTCGCATCGGCGGTCGCCTTCGCGCTGTTCCTGATCATGATCCTGTTCACGCTGATCCAATACCGGGTCGCCAAGGCTCGGGGGATGGTCTGATGCAAGCCTCGCGAGCCGCCCGGTTCCTCCGCTTCGCGCTGCTCTGCCTGCTCGCCGCCTTCGCGCTGTTCCCGCTGCTCTGGATGCTGTCGGTCTCGCTGATGGCGCCGGGCGAGGCGAGCCGCTTCCCGCCGCCGCTGCTGCCGGCCGATCCAGGCTTGGGCGCCTATCGCGACCTGTTCCAGACGACCGGGATCGGCCGCTATTTCCTCAACAGCCTCATCGTGGCGACGCTCGGCACCTTCCTCTCGCTCACCTTCAATGCCACCGCCGGCTACGCCTTCGCCAAGCTGCGCTTCAAGGGTCGGGACCGGATCTTCCAGCTGATGCTGGCCGCCTTGGTGATTCCGGCGCAGGTCGCGATGCTGCCGCTGTTCCTCATGCTGAAGGAGCTGGGGCTGATCAACAGCTTCGCCGGGGTGCTGATACCGGTGACGGCGAGCATCTTCGGCATCTTCCTGGTGCGGCAATACGCCCTTTCCATTCCCGACGAGCTGCTCGAAGCCGCGCGCGTCGACGGCGCGAGCGAGGGACGCATATTCCTCCAGATCGTCGTCCCTTTGATGACTCCGATCCTGATCACGCTCGCGCTGTTCACTTTCCTGGGCACGTGGAACGACTTCATGTGGCCGCTGATCGTGCTGACCGATCAGGAGCTCTACACGCTGCCGGTGGCGCTGGCGGCGCTTTCGCGCGAGCATGTGCAGGACAATGAAATGATGATGGCGGGGTCGGTGCTGACGATCCTGCCGGTGCTGGTCCTGTTCCTGGTGCTCCAGCGTTATTATTTGCAGGGCCTCCTCGCCGGGAGCGTCAAGGGGTGAGGGCCGCCTGGTGGCTTGGCTTCGCCTGCCTAGCACTGCTTCTGACCGCTCCGGCGGCCGCGCAGCGGCTGGACGATTTCAGCGACGCGTCGCTCTGGCGGGCGGAGGGTTCGGACGGGGTCACAGGGTCCGCTAGGCCGTTCGATGGCGGGCTTCGGCTCGATTATGATTTCAGCGGCGGCTCCGGCTACGCCTTCCTGCGGCGCGAGTTGCCGCTCGAGCTTCCCGACAATTTCGAGCTTCGCTTTCGCCTTCGGGGGGAGGGCGCCGCCAACGCCCTCGAGATCAAGCTGGTCGATGCCAGCGGCGAGAATGTCTGGTGGCACCGCCGCGCCGACTATCTCCCCCCGGGCGAATGGACGACCATTCGGATCAAGCGCCGCCAGATCGAATTCGCCTGGGGGCCGACTCAGGAGCGGACGCTTCGGCGCGCGGCGGCGATCGAGTTCGTCGTCGCGGCCGGCTCGGGCGGCGGCAGCGGCTGGATCGCCATCGACGACCTGGAGCTTATTCCGCTGCCTGTGCCGCCCGCAGTGCGGCCGCCGATCGTGGCGAGCGCCCCCAGCGCCGTCGACGGCAATCCGGAGACGGCCTGGCGCGCGCGGCTGGGGACGCCGCTCGATCTCGACTTGGGCTATGCGCGGGAGTTCGGCGGGCTGGTGCTGCGCTGGTTGGCGGGCGCGCACGCATCCGATTATGCGGTGCAGCTGTCCGACGACCGGCGAAACTGGCGGACGGTGCGTGAAGTGCGCGGCGGCGACGGCGGCGTCGACTGGATCAGACTCGAGGAAAGCCAGGCGCGTTTCGTCCGGCTGCTACCGCAAGCCGGGCCGAGGCGCGTCGCGCTCGCCGAGGTGGAAGTGCAGCCGCTCGCCTTCGGCGCCAGCGCCAACGCCTTTGTGACCGCGGTCGCTGCGGCGCAGCGCCGCGGCCTCCATCCGAGGGGTTTCGCCGGCGAGCAGAATTACTGGACGCTGGTGGCTACTCCCGCCGGCGGCAATAGCGGATTGATCGATGAAAGCGGTGCGATCGAGGTGGGGCGCGGCGGCTTCACCGTCGAGCCGTTCGTGGTCGACGGGGACGGCCTTGTCGGCTGGGCCGACGTGACGATCCAGGCGAGCCTTCGCGACGGCGACCTTCCGCTGCCGCAGGTCGAGTGGCGGCACGCGGCCTGGCGGCTGCGCATCACCGCCTTCGCCGAGCGCCAGCGGCTGATCGCGCGCTACGTCCTGAGCAACTCCGGCGCCGAGCTGCGCGAGCTGGCGCTCGTGCTCACGGTGCGGCCCTTTCAGGTCAATCCGCCGCAGCAATTCCTGAACATACGCGGCGGCGTCAGCCCGATCTCCGAACTGGCCTGGGCGGACGGGGCGCTCGTCGTCAATGGCGCGAGGCGGGTCTTCCCTGACGCTATCCCGGACCAGGTGAGGCTGGCGGCTTTCGACTCCGGCCCCCTGCCGCAGGCGGTGACGCGAGCCGGAGACGATCCGGTCATCGATCCCACCGGCCTTGCCTCCGGCGCGCTCGTCTACCGGTTCCGGCTGCAGCCCGGCGAGACGCGGGAAATGGCGCTGTCGCTGCCGCTGGAACCGCGCGCGATGCCGCTCAGCCGGGGCGAAGCCGCTGCCGCCGAAGAGGCCGCCGCGGCGGAGTGGCGCGGGCTGCTCGACCCCGTCTCGCTGCGTGGGCCGCCGGCGGCCGAGCCGGTTTTCGCGACGATCCGAACTGCGCTGGCGCACATGCTGATGAGCCGCGACGGGCCGGCTCTGAGACCAGGCTCGCGCGCTTATGCCCGGTCCTGGATCCGCGACGGCGCGATGATGTCGAGCGCGCTGCTGCGCCTCGGCCACGCCGCGCCCGCCGCGGATTTCTTGGAGTGGTACGCGCCCCATCAATATGAGAGCGGCAAGGTGCCGTGCTGCGTCGACTCACGCGGCGCCGACCCGGTGCCGGAGCATGACAGCGACGGCCAGCTCATCTACCTCGTTGCCCAGCTCCACCGGTTCGCACCCGACACGGGGCGGCTCGAGCGGATGTGGCCGCGCGTCATCGCTGCCGCCAGCCATATCGAGGCGCTGCGGCAGCAAACCCGCATTCCGGCGAATCGGGCCGGGCCGACGCGCCACTTTTACGGCCTGCTGCCGCCGTCGATCAGCCACGAAGGCTATTCGGCGCGGCCGATGCACAGCTATTGGGACGATTTCTGGGCGCTTGCCGGGCTCAAGGACGCCGCTTGGCTCGCCGCGGAGCTCGGGCGCCGCGACGACGCCCGCCAGCTGCGTGCGCACGCTGACCAGTTCCGAGGAGATATATTGCGCTCGCTCGATGCGGCGCTCGCGATCCACGATATCGACTTCCTCCCCGGCGCAGCCGATCTCGGCGATTTCGACGCGACCTCGACGACCATCGCACTGCTGGCGGCGGGAGAACAGGAGCGGCTGCCCCAGCCTGCCCTGGCCGCGACCTTCGAGCGCTACTGGCGCGAGTTCGTCGCCCGGCGCGACGGCGGGCGCGAGTGGGAGGCCTACACGCCCTACGAATGGCGCAACGTCAGCGCCTTCGTTCGGCTGGGCTGGCGCGAGCGGGCGACGGAGCTGGTGAACTTCTTCATGGCCGACCGCCGCCCGCAGGCGTGGAACCAGTGGGCCGAAGTGGTCGGCCGCGAGCCGCGCGAACCCCGCTTCGTCGGCGACATGCCGCATGGCTGGGTCGCCTCCGACTTCATCAACGCGGCGCTCGACCTGCTGGCTTATGAGCGTCCACGCGATGAGGCGCTGGTTCTGGCGGCGGGGGTGCCGCGCTCCTGGCTCGACCACGGCGGCGTCGAGGTCGAGCGCCTGCGGACGCCACACGGCCTGCTCAGCTTCACGCTCCGCGCCGAGGGCGGACGCGGCCGGCTCTCTTATCGGCTCGACGGGCCGCCGCCGCGCGGCGGCCTGGTGTTCGGCTTCACCGGTGACGGAGTCCGCCTGCCCGGAGCCGCCGGTGAGTTCGAGTTCGCGACGCCATGAACCCTAACGCACTTTGCCGCTTTATAGCCCAGCCTCACTTCGTCTAACCGCCTTTGGCTTCCCTCCAAGAAAGCGCCGCAATTGCCGAACCGCTATACTTTTCCCGATGGATTTCTCTGGGGCAGTGCGACGTCTGCCTATCAGATAGAAGGGTCGCCGCTCGCCGATGGCGCCGGGCCGAGCATCTGGCATCGGTTCGTTCACAGCCCCGGGCTGACGACCACCGGCGACACGGGTGACGTGGCCTGCGACCATTACACTCGGTACCGGGAGGACGTGGCGCTGATGCGCTCGCTCGGCCTCAAGGCCTACCGGTTCAGCATCGCCTGGAGCCGGGTGTTCCCGGAAGGGACCGGGAGGATCAACCTACCGGGGCTCGATTTCTACGACCGGCTGGTCGACGCCCTGCTGGAGGCGGGGGTGCAGCCGCTCGCCACGCTTTATCATTGGGACCTGCCGGCGGCGCTCGACGACCGCGGCGGCTGGCTCAACCCCGACATCGCCCACTGGTTCGCGGATTATGCGGAGGCCATGTACCGCAAGCTGGACGGGCGGGTGAAGAAGTGGACGACGCTGAACGAGCCCTGGGTGATCACCGACGGCGGCTATCTTCACGGCGCTCTCGCCCCGGGGCACCGCAATATGTTCGAAGCGCCGATCGCCTCGCGCAACCTGATGCTCGCCCACGGCCGGGCGGTGCAGCGCTACCGGGCGGTGGGTCACGAGGAGATCGGCCTCGTCGTCAACCTCGAACCCAAATACCCGGCCAGCGACAGCGCCGCCGACCGCGCCGCGGCCGAACGCTCCGACGCCTACATGAACCGTCAATATCTCGACCCGGCGCTCGGGCTCGGCTGCCCCGCCGAGATGAGCGAGATTTTCGGCCCGGCCTGGCGCGACTGGACCGAGGAGGAGCTGGCGTTGGCGGCGCAGCCGCTCGACTGGATCGGAGTCAATTACTACACGCGCGGCGTCACGCGCGACGATCCGGCGGCGCCGCCGGTCTGCGCGAGCTATGTGCGCCAGCCCGGGAGCACCTACACCGAGACGGAGTGGGAGGTGTTCGAGGAGGGCCTCACCAGGACGCTGCTGTGGGTCAAGGAGCGTTACGGCAACCCGCCGGTCTACGTCACCGAGAACGGCGCCGCCTTCTTCGATCCGCCGTCGGCGAGCGGCGGGCGGGTCCGCGATCCGCACCGCGTCGAATATCTGCAGCGCCACTTGCGCGCAGTCCACGCCGCAATTGCCGGCGGCGCGGACATACGCGGCTACATGGCGTGGTCGCTGCTCGACAATCTGGAATGGTCGCTTGGTTTCTCGAAGCGTTTCGGCATCGTGCACGTCGATTTCGAGACGCAGGCACGCACGCCCAAGGACAGTGCGCGCTATTATTCTCGCGTCGTCGCGAGCAACGGCGGCGCCCTGGACGGCGAGCCGTGGCGGTGGCTCGATTGATGGCGGGCGGCTGGCAGCTGGGTGTGCAGCGGCCGCCGCCGCCACCCTTGTTACGCGACAGCTAGACGTCTCCCGCGCTAGCGCCGCCTACTGCCCGTGGCCGTTACCATGCGCTGGATGTCTTCACCGATGAAGCCCACGGCTTCGGCCTGAGCCACACCGGGGAGAACGGCCACGTCATACAGTTCGTCGATGGTGTGGGCGAAGCGGAGCCATTGCACCGCCTGGCCAGTATCGACGTCGACGATGAGCAGCCCGCAGCGGGCGGCGGCGTCCTTGGCGGTGAGCCGATCCTCGAGCTCGAGCCCGTCGAACGCTTGGTTCCGGCGCGGGCGGGACAGTCCGATGACCGCGTGGCGGCCGACGAAGGCGAGGCCTCGGGCATAGCCGGGGCAGAAGGCGACGGAGGTAAAGCGGCCGTCGGCGCGGTCGACCCAGCCGATCTCGCCACGGCCGGAATCGAGCACCCACAGGCGCCCCTCGTGAAGCCGCGGCGAGTGCGGCATGGACAGGCCCGAAGCGACGATTTCTCCGCTCGCGACGTCCATCACCACACCGCCGTCGCGCCGCCGGTCGCGCCAGCCGTCGAGGACGTCGGACCGGCTGACGGCGGTGACGAACGCCGGCCGATCGCCGTCCATCGCCAGGCCGTTCAGGTGACAGCGGTCCTCGCCGATCAGGGACGAGACGAAGGGCGGGCGCCACAGCGGCCGGAAGCTCGCCTCATCGCTGACGGTGGCGAGGCAGTTGAAGGCGGTGGCAACGAAAATCGGTCCGACCGCCCCTCCGCCGACGTCTCCGACGCCGATGTCATGGATGTCGAGCGCACCGGTCACACGGCCTTCGCGCGGCACGAAGCGGCGGTCGGCGCCCCGCTCCGTCGTGGTGCCGGGCGCGAGATCGTTGCCGAACCGCCACAGCATCGACTTGGCGCTGGTCCAGACGGTGGCGCCGTCCGTCCACAGCCCCTGACAGTGCTCGATGTAGCGCTCGTGCGCGCGGAGCCCGCCGTCAGGCTTGCGGCCGATGAAGAACAAGCGCCCGGCCTGATAGGTGGTGAGGGCGAGGCTGGCGCCCTGCGCCGCCAGCCACTCGGCGAGGCCGGGGGAGGCCTGAACCAGCGGCTCAGCCGGGGCAGGCGCGGGAGGCGGCGGCGTGCTCATGCCTTCGCTCCGCTACCGCAATCGGCGCTGCACGCAAACTGGGCTGCCGCAAGTCCGAGGCTCCTGCCCGATAGATACGGTAAAAACACGGTAAAAGCCGGCGAATCGGACTATCGCAGGTGAGTTTTCCCTGCCATGGTGCGAGTCGCGAGACGGCGCATCTTGGCCTGCGCCGCTCCAGCCCCGGGGGGGGCGAGCCATGACCTTCGAAGTCAGTTGCAGGGGCGGAGAGCCCCATGCGCTCGAAGCGCCGCCTGCGCGCGCCTCCTGCTCGTCGACGCCGCAGCGGCTTTCTGCCGCCGGGCCGATTCCCTTGTGCCTGTGAGGAACTGAGATGCCGACGACGCTGACCGCCACCGCCGCCAATCCGACTTTCAGGCCCGACCAGCATTCGCTGAACCTGTTCAGCAACGTCAACGCGACCGTGGACGCCGGCGACAAGGTCGACCAGATCACGATCACCGTCACCAACGTGACCGATCCGCTCAACGAGAAGCTCGTCATCGACGGAACCTCGGTCGAGCTCAACAACGGCAATAACGAGACCACCGGCGGCGGATATATGGTCACCGTCGCGCTCGCGGGCGGCACCGCGACCGTCACGATCGTTCCGCCCGGGCCGGGCATCAGCGAGACGGCGTTCGAAGCGCTGATCGAGAATCTCGCCTACCAGCATTTCAACTTCACCAGCCAGGTGACCGGCGCCCGGGCCATCACGATCACCGGGATCAGCGACTCCAGCGGCGACGACGCGGTGGTCTCGGTCTCCTCCACGGCCACTCCGGTGAAGGTCAACGATCTCGTCTCGGTCAGCACCGGCGGCACGCAGGGAAACAGCAACAGCTTCACGACCCAGGTGAACGCAATCTCGAGCGACGGCAGCATTTCCTTGGACGGGAGCATCGTCGTCTTCCAGGCGACGGCGACCAACCTCGCGACCGACCCGAACGGCGCGATACAGGACATATTCCTGCGCAACCGCTCCACCGGCCAGACCATCCTCGTTTCGCAATCGATCGACGGGGACGGGGCGAACGCGTCGAGCAGTTTCGCTACGGTCTCGGCAGACGGCCGCTATGTCGCCTTTCTCAGCCAGGCCTCCGACCTCGTCTCCGGCGACATCGTGGACAACGGCGTCGACGTGTTCGTGCGCGATACGCAGAATGATACGACTGTCAGCGTCACGCTTGGATACAATGGCGGCTTCGGCGAAGCGGAGATCTCACAAGACGGACTGAAGGTTGTCTTCACCGGCAACAATGTCGCTACTAACCTCGTCACTGCCGCCTCGGTGGGCGGTGCCGACGGCAACGGTGCTTCAGACATTTTCGTGCGCAATGCCGACGGCACTGGCGACGCGATCCGCGCCTCGCTCGCGGATGATGAGACGGAGGCGAACGCCGGCAGCTCCGAAGGCACCATCTCCGCCAACGGGCAATATGTCGTCTTCTCGAGCCTGGCGTCGAACCTCATCGGCAGCGGTGTCGATACGAATGGTGGGCAGGACATTTTCCGGCGCGACATCATCAACAACATCACGATTCGCGTCTCCGTCAGCGACAGCGAAGCGCAGAGCACCAACGGCTCAACCAGCTCGTCCGCCTCGGTTTCGGAC